>NZ_JAXCHX010000034.1:0-30233 GCF_035984855.1 Arthrobacter sp. MP_M4 | reverse complement strand
CACCAACCCGCCGCCGGTACGGCACAATAGAACGAACAACAAGTGGCCCTGTTTTCAAATGGCACTAATGGCCCTGTTTTGGGTTGGCGTTAACACACGCGCAGCCGGGGTCCAATTTCCATGGGATCCCTGACCGGTCCAGATCGATCAGTTTTGTGCCGTCCATGCCAAGAGCGGTGACAGCGGCAAGGCGCTTGTCCAGCCGCATGAGGACGGAAAAGTGGGTGTAGGGGAGCAGGACGGACTCGACGCCGTCCACGGCCGGAATGCCAACCGGGACACCCAAGAACTGTTCGTCGAACCCGGGACGTCCGGAAAGATCCTCAACATTCAACACATGCTGAACTGCGGGGGTTCATCCATCGGCAGACCGTATCAGTGCCCGGCGACAGAAGCACGGGCGCATCCTGATTTTGCTTCCGGCGTCCCGGCTCAGCAGCCTGCGTTGTCTTGGGGGCAACCTCCAGGGCAGTCAGGATTCCGCGGATCCGGAATAGTGGGGGAGCTGTCAGTTTGGGTAGTCGCCTGCTGCATGTTTTAGCTCTGCCGATGAGGGTTGGGGTATGCGGGGGACAGCGCTGGACCCGTTGCCGGTCAGTCGTGGGTGGGTTCGCCGGTGACTTTATGGTCGGCATGGTTCAGGCCTTCGTTTATTAAACGGGTCAGGTGCCCGTCCGTGAGGCTATAAATGACTCGGCGGCTGTCCTTTTGGGTGGTGACGAGGCCGCTGAAGCGCAGTTTGGCCAAATGTTGGCTGACCGAGGTGCGGGAGGCTCCGGTCTGCTCCACCAGCGTGCCGACGTCGGAGGGTTCCTGGGCCAGGAGCCAAAGCAGGTGTAATCGGGTGGTGTCCGAAAGCATCCGGAACGTGGCTGTGGCCGCGTCCAGTCGGCGGGAATCCGGCGCGGCGGGGTGGTGAAGGCTGGCGGCCGGAAGGGGTTGTGCGTTTTCCACCGGCTCAGCCTTTCATGGTCTCCGGTACGGGGCCGGTCCTTGTTCCTGCGGGCCAGAATCGGAACGCGGCAAGTGTACTGATTGTAGCTACGACGGCCAGAACGGCGGCTGCCACCGGCTGGCCTGCCGTGGCACCAACCCAGCCCGCTATCGGGTAAGTGATGATGAAACAGGCGTGGGAGAGGGAGAACTGGGCGGTGAAGATGTAGGAGCGGGTGCTGTCGGTTGCCGCCCGGCGCAGGAGACGGGCTGAGGGGGTGTTGATCATCGAGGTCCCGGCCCCAAGTACCACCCACAGGCCCAGCAATACCGGCCAGGTCCCCGGCACGGCCAGCAGGGCGAACGCCCCGGCCAGGCCGGCGGAGAGCAGCACCGCGCCGGCACGCATGAGGACCCGGTCCGACACCCGGTCCAGGATCCTGGGGGCGGTCAGCGCGACGAGCATCGACCCCGCACCGAAGCAGGCCAGGGCGACCGCGACGTCGGCGTTGGAACCGCCGAACATATCTCGGGCGTAGACGACGGTGTTCACCAGCACCAGGGCGGTCGCGGCAGCGACCGCAAGATTCAGGGCCATCAGGGCCCGAAGTTCAGGAAGGCGGGCAAAGATCCGTGTGCCCAGGGTAGTCCGGTGCCACAACGTCCCTTCCTGCTTCGCAACCGGCGCCGCAGGAAGACGGGTGGTGACCACGAGGGCTGCGGAGAGCAGGAACCCGGCTACGGTCCCGAGGAACAGATCATGGAAGGACAGCACGGCCAGCAGCGCTGCGGCCAGGGCGGGGCTGACCAACGACTCCAGGTCGTACGCCAAACGCGAGAGGGAAAGGGCCCGGGTGTACTGGCGCTCATCAGGGAGGATGACCGGAATCAGGGACTGGAACGCCGGGGTAAACGTAGCCGAGGCGCTCTGCAGCAAGAACACCAGGACATAGATCTGCCACGCCTGGTCCACCAGTGGCAGCATCAATGCGATACCGGCGCGGATCAGGTCCGCCCCGACCAGTACCGCCTTTTTCGGCAGCCGCTCCACGAGCGCCGCCATCAACGGAGCAACGAACACATAGGCGAGCATCTTGATCGTCAGTGCCGTCCCCAGAACCGCACCGGCCTGCCCACCGGCCAAATCAAAAGCCAGCAGACCCAGCGCAACCGTCAGCAGCCCGGTGCCCAGCAGGGCCACGACCTGGGCCGAAAGCAGCTTTCGGTAGGCCGGAACGGCCAGAACTTCAATCAAAATGACTCCTCGGGACCATCACAGATGCATCAACAGGTGCGTACATGCGCACTTATTAGATTAGTGGACGTCCCCTCTGGTCGGAAACGGCGCACAATCCGGGCCGCAATGCACGGTGAGGGCTCGTTCCCATGGCGAGATCGGGTGAACGGTGTCGTGATACAGAATTGCTTGAATACATCGGGCGCTGTACTTTGAAGGTATGGAAACGCTCACGCATGCTCCGGTGCTGGCGCGGTTCGGCTACGCAGTCTCTGACCACACCCGCGCCCGGATTCTCTTGGTCTTGGCGGAAGCGCCCGCTTACCCGTCGGATTTGGCTGATTCCCTGGGCGTGTCCCGGCAGAGCATCTCCAACCACTTGACGTGTCTTCGCGGCTGCGGCCTCGTCGTGGCTGTTCCGGACGGACGGCGGACGCGGTACGAGCTCGCCGATGCCCGGCTGGGCCATGCGATCGGTGACCTGCTCGGCGTCGTGCTGGCGGTGGACCCGGACTGCTGCGCGCCGGACGGGACGTGTCTGGTATGAGTACCTCCCAGCTCGCGCCCGCCCCGGTCCGGCGCGCCGTTCTGAGCCGCCGGATCCGGCTTTTCGCTGCCGCGACCATCAGCTACAACGTTATCGAGGCGGTAGTCGCGCTGTGGGCGGGCGGAGTGGCCGACTCCTCAGCCCTGATCGGTTTCGGACTGGACTCGGTGATCGAGGTTGCTTCCGCCGTCGCACTGTCCTGGCAGTTCGCCAGCAAGGACCCGGAACGGCGCGAGCACCTGACCTTGCGGCTCATCGCGATCTCCTTCTTCGCCCTCGCCGCCTTCGTCACCTTCGACTCCGTGACCTCACTGGCGGGCGGCCGCGAAGCGCAGCACTCCACACCGGGCATCATCATCGCGGCACTGAGCCTGGCCATCATGCCTGTGCTGTCCTGGCTGCAGCGCCGCGCCGGACGGGAGCTCGGATCCCGGACCGCCGTTGCGGACTCCAAACAGACACTGCTCTGCACCTACCTCTCCGCCGTACTGCTGCTCGGGCTGGTATTGAACAGCATGCTGGGCTGGTGGTGGGCCGACGCCGGCGCGGCACTGGTCATCGCCGTGATCGCCGTCCGCGAAGGCATCAGCGCGTGGAGAGGCGACGTGTGCTGCACCGT
Organism: Arthrobacter sp. MP_M4; assembly: GCF_035984855.1. Classification (NCBI taxonomy): domain Bacteria; kingdom Bacillati; phylum Actinomycetota; class Actinomycetes; order Micrococcales; family Micrococcaceae; genus Arthrobacter; species Arthrobacter sp. MP_M4. The sequence goes on along the minus strand of NZ_JAXCHX010000034.1, from coordinate 26,897 downwards.
CCCGCACGCCGCCGAGGCGAACGGCGCCGCAGCTACGGCCCCGGCGGCAACGCCCGCCGACAGCTGCTGCGAGGGCTGTGCTCACGTTCCAGAACTGACAGTCGTGACTCTCGGCCCGGACCTGGGCCGCGGGAACTCCTGACCCATGGACTTTGAACTACGCACAATCCCGGGCTGCCCAAACAGCGATCCGGCTTTGGAGCTGTTCCGGGAGGTTCTTGCCGCAGAAGGAAAGGACAAGGAACCCCTGAGCGTGCGTGAGGTGGTCTCGGATACCGAGGCCGAAGACCTCCGGTTCCACGGTTCGCTCTCCTTCACCGCGAACGGGGGCGACCTGTTTCCGGCGGAAACCGCCCCGGCCCTGAGCTGCCGCCTCTACGACACCGGGCGCGATGTGGCGGGACTGCCCGTCCTCGAGTCCCTGCGCGCAGCGATCCGCAGCCTAGATTCCCAAAAGTGACCTCTCAGCGCCGCCATCCCACCGACCCACACACCCCGGAGACACACCCATGAGCGGTCACGACCACGACCACGGCACGGCCGCGGCGGGCAATCGGCGCAAATTGATTCTAGTGTTCGCCATCACCTTCACCGTGATGGTCGCGGAGATCGTCGGCTCGGTTCTCACCGGCAGCCTGGCGCTTCTGGCCGATGCCGGCCACATGTTCACGGACTCGACCGGGCTGCTGATCGCCCTGATCGCCGCCTCACTGGCCCTGAAACCGGCCACGGCCAAACGGACGTGGGGGTACAAGCGCGCAGAGATCATCGCCGCGGCCGGGCAGACTGCCCTGCTGCTGGGCGTCTGCGGCTTCGTCATCATCGAGGGCATCCGCCGCCTGATCGAGCCCCCCGAAGTCGGCGGGTCAACGATGCTGTGGTTCGGCATCATCGGCCTGGCCGGCAACGCCGTCGGGCTGATCGTTCTGGCCTCGGGCCGGAACCATAACTTCAACATGAAGGCCGCCTTCCTGGAGGTGCTCAACGACGCCCTCGGCTCCGTCGCCGTCATCGTGGCCGCCATCATCATCGCCTTCACCGGATGGGTCCAGGCCGACGCCGTCGTGTCCATCCTGATCGGCGTCCTGATCATCCCCCGCACGCTGAAGCTGCTCCGGGACACCGTGAACGTGCTGATGGAAAATGCCCCCCAAGGCTTGGACATGGCCCAGGTTCGCGAGCAAATCCTTGCCGTGCCGCACGTCATCGACGTCCATGACCTGCACGCGTCCCTGGTCGCCTCGGGCACAGCTGTCCTTTCCGCCCACGTCACCGTCGAAGATACCTGCATGACCGACGGCCACGCTGCCGCCCTCCTGGCTGACCTGCAGAAATGCGTGGCCGAGCACTTCGACGTCAGCGTCGAACACTCCACCTTCCAGATCGAACCAGCCGCCCATCGCGACCAGGAAAGCATCCACCACTGATGACACAAACCACGACAGCCCCCGCACCACCGGACCCGGCCAAAAAGATCCGCTTGGTCCTCTGGATCCTCCTGGGCGTCATCGTTGCCGCCGGCCTGATCTGGTACGCCGTCTTCACCGCCACCAAAGTCGCCCAACCCCCGCCCCAACCGGTCGCCGACGCGCAGCTGGTCCGCGAGGACAGCCACCGCGTTACCGCGCCCGTGACGGAGAAAGCCCAACTGGTCGAGTTCCTGGACTTCGAATGTGAATCCTGTCTGGCAGCGCAGCCGCTCGTGGAGGACCTGAAGAAGGAATTCGGTGACCGGATCACCTTCGTCACCCGCTATTTCCCGCTTCCCGGTCACCGGAACTCCGGAACGGCGGCCCTGGCCGTGGAAGCCGCCGCGCAGCAGGGCAAGTACGAGCAGATGTACACCAAAATGTTCGACACCCAGCCGCAATGGGGCGAAAAGCAGGACTCCCAGGCACCTCTATTCAGAACCTACGCGCAGGAACTGGGCCTGGACTTGGCCAAGTACGACGCGGCCGTGGCGGACGAAAAAACTATTGACCGGATCCGTAAAGACGTCGCCGACGGCAAAGCGCTCGGAGTGACCGGTACTCCGACCTTCTTCCTCGATGGCAGAAAACTGACACTCAGTACCGAGGCGGACTTCCGGCAGAAACTCACCGACGCCGCCAAGTAGGCGTCGTTCCCGGCCAAGCGGCAGCCCGAGCCGACCTGCAAGAGCCGGTACCTGTGATGCGGATCTGCAGCCCAGTCCCACCTCTTTCGTGAAAGAACAACACCCTATGCGCGCACGATTCTCTTTCAAGACCCGCCTCCGCCTGGCAGCCATCGCGGCGATCCTGATCCCCGTTGCCACGGCCGCCTCCCCGGCCCTGGCGCACGACTCGCTCTCAGCAACCAGCCCGGCCTCGGACGCAGTGCTCATCCACACCCCGGAATCCGTGTCCCTGACACTGTCCGAGCCGCTGGCCGACTCCAAGAACCCGAACTTCAGCATCATCACCGTCACCGACGGCGCCGGCAAGACCGTCGGTGACGGCACCGTGACCGTCCCCGGCCCGACGCTGTCGACCAAGCTTGCCGGGGGAGACCCCGGAACCTATAAGGTGCTGTGGCGGACGGTCTCCTCCGACGGGCACCCGATCGAGGGAAACTACACCTTCACCGTCCAGACTCCGGCCGGACAAACGACCACCCCTTACCGGCCGCTGGCCCCGGCCGGGAACCGCTAAGCCACCGCCGCCATGGACCTCCGCCTCATCTCCCGGGTGCTGTTCCTGCGGGCCGTATGGCGGAGACGGGACCACCGGGACGCGGCCCGGATCACGGCTCATCAGGACCAAGCCTCGCGGGAGCTGCGCCACGCAGCCTACGCTGGCTCCGAGTTCTACCGGCGCCATCACGCCGGCCTGCACGATGCCCCTGCGGAACAGCTGCCGGCCGTGACAAAAGCAGACCTGATGGCCCACTTGGACAAAGCTGTCACGACAGCGGGGTGCGTATTGGATGGCGGTCCAGTGCAACTCACATACGAAGTGATCGCCAATTTCTGCACACCATGGGCAGTGCGTCTCCAGCGCCGGAATTGCACCTGCTCGATTCGGCAAAAACGAGGGAACCGGTCATGCGGCCAGGGGCAGATCGGACCATGAAGGGATGAAGGGAGGTGGATTCGGTATGCAGAGCCTGGAGACTCAATGCGACGTGCGGGCGTGCCCGGACGTCCGTACCGAGCGCGTGCAGAAGCCCCTTGCAGCCGAGATTAAAATTCACCAGCAGGTCAGGTCTTTCAGGGCAAAGAAGCACCGCACCCTGTCCATGCGGGTGCGGCAGTTTGGGGGGAGGCCTTTGTGGGGAAAATGGGGGCGTGGACAGTGTCCACACATTCGGCGTCGGACTGGGCCGTACCGGTGCCGGACTGGGCCGGATTCCGTATGTTTCGGCGGGAGTCCAGTGTTTGCAAGGGCTGGAACCCGGTTCGAGTCCCACCTCGGGCACAGTGTTTCCGCAGTTCAGCGGCCTTTTATGTGTTTTTTCGTGTGCACATTGTGCACACTCTCGCCTCTGATCTGATGTTCCGGGTGTGTGGGGTCCCGGAACGGCCTATTCGGTTGTGCAGGGGAGCGGCTCTCTAAGGCGGACCGCGTGCCGCCCTGCAGGGTCCCTTATGGGTGTTCATCCTCGTTAGTCCTTCCGTCGGGTTTTCGCGTTCACTACTTCATGGTGGCTGGGGCCGCATACGACGTGACTTGCTGATTATTCTTTTAATCGACCTGAGGCTTGCGTGCGGTCCGGGATTTCCGCCCAGATACCTGCTCATGCAGGAATGCGGCGGGAACGGCATGACATGGCAATCGATCCGGAGCAGATCTTGAACTCGCTGAGCTATCTCTCATCAGTAGGCACCTCAGGGCGTGGGGCAGATACAGCCGCGGCTTAAATCCTCACTGGATGGCTTCCTCCATTCAGGCCGCCTATGCCCATCCCGGGTGGGGTATGGCAGGTTTGGGACCTAACATATCGCCGGTTAGGCGTTCCCCAGGTGTGATGCAGCTGCAGGCGACACAACGGTGCCCGCCTCATTGGGGAAGCTCCGGTCAAATAGTGGTTGACCGGAGCTTCGCGTCGTGATGCCTCGCCGAACCTTGAGATTCCCTAGGAACGCGCGGCTTCTTCTTGAATTGGTATTCAACAGACCGGTCGGCGGCCGACCTAAGGTGACTCGTACGCTTAGGTGCTGGTCGTTCCGCAGATGCGTGAGGTAAAGCGCCGGGGTGGTCTGGCTGGGCGTGACGATGCCACGGCTGCGACTGCCTAGGAGCAGGCGCGCGCATTTGCCCACGGCCAGGTCAACGTAGGCCAGCAGTTGGACCGGCTCGCCGTCGCGGCGCAACATCGTTAATCGCCCAGTCCCCGCCCTTGCTCCGCTCGAGCAGAACTAGTACAAGAGCCGCCTCCAAGGGGCGGACATGCTGGCTAAGGTGCAGTTGGACGATGCCCAGCTGCCGGCGGCACGGTCGAGGTGCAATTTCTCGACGACCACAGGAAGGCGATCAATAAAAGGATTTACATAGCTTATTTATATGATTTTCCAATTAGTTAAGGACTGATTATTTATTGGACGGTATTGAAAGGAGATGAGATCTTAGAAGTGATCTCCATGACAAGTTGCAAAGGCGGCCTCCAGAGATAACCGCGAGTACTAGGCAGAACAGAGTTTCGAAGTGACAGAAAAGCTGGCTATGAGCAAGCAAAACTGGCCTCCGCGGCCTGAAGGCACCAACTGGGACGATTTTGGCGCGGACGATAACCTTGGCCGGTTGAATCTGCTCACTCCCGAAAAAAGAACCCACAAAGGCTTGGCTTTCGTACTTAGCTTGCCCTTGCACCTCAGGGGCACCGGACTGAAAGCGAACCGCCTGCCTCCGGCGACCCGGCCGAACCTGCGCCAGGGGCATGTGAACTTTAGCTCTAGCTTGGGCGTATTGAACGCCATCCCTGCCGTGTTGAACCTGCGGTACCCCACCTCGCTTAATTGGCTCGTCCACGCGGTTACCTGTTTAACGCCAACGGTGACGGTATGGCAGGGGTCGCCTACTACAACCGCGTTCGGGCGGACATCGAGGTTACCTTCTCAGCGATGCCCGCCAGCTACTACCTCGTGCCGTCAGGTATCGACGCAGACCGGGGGGACATCCTCCAGTGGCTGCAGCCGGGGCCGGAACGCCAGCCCGCACCCGAACCAGCCACCCCAGAAGCAACCAGTATCCGTCCACGGAACCCAAAAGGACCTGTTATGACAACCACTGCAACTGCCCGCACCACTGTTGACTCCGATTACTTCAGCCTTGATGACGAGTTGGCGCCCGAGGAGTTGGCAATCCGCGACAAAGTCCGCCGGTTCGCCGAAGATCGCGTCCTTCCCGTCATCAATGATTACTGGGAGCGTGCGGAGTTCCCCGACGAGCTGCTGCCTGGCCTCGCGGAGCTCGGCATTATCGGGACCTATATCGAGGGATATGGATGTCCGGGGATGAGCCGCAAGGGCGCGGGAATGGTCGCGCGCGAGATGGCGCGGGCCGACGGGAGCATCAACACCTTCCTTGGGGTCCATTCGAACCTTTGCATGGGTGCGTTGTACATGCTGGGCAACGAAGAACAGCGGCTGCGCTGGCTGCCGGCTATGGCCAGGCTTGTAAAGACGGGGGCGTTTGCCTTAACTGAGCCGGATCATGGGTCCGACACGGTGGCGCTGGAAACCAGCGCCCGCCGCGAGGGAGACATGTGGATCATTGACGGCCACAAACGCTGGATCGGCAACGGCCACGCGGCCGATGTCGTGGTCCTGTTCGCCCGAAACACGGAGGACGGGAAGGTCAACGCCTTCGTCGTGGAAAAGGAAGCAGACGGCAACCACCCGGAGGGCTACAGCCCCACCGTCATTACGGGCAAGATCGGAAAGCGCGCTATCCTCCAGGCCGACATCGTCATCGAGAATATGCGGATCCCGGAAGCCAACCGGCTGGAGAATTGCAGGTCCTTCGCCGACGTCTCCCGGGTCCTGCAGGCAACCCGCGGGGGCGCCGCGTGGGAAGCAGTCGGCCACGCAATGGCCTGCTTCGAGATCGCAGCCGACTATGCCGCCAAGCGGGTTCAGTTCGGTAATCCGATCGCTAGTTACCAGCTGGTCCAGCACCGGCTGGCCAATATGCTCAGCGAGCTGACCGCCATGCAACTGATGGTCAACCGCATGGCTGAACTGGCCGAGAAGGGCATGCTGACCAACGCCATGGCATCCATGGTCAAGATGTCAACGTCCCAGAAGGGCAAATGGATCTGCAACGAGGCGCGTGAACTCCTCGCAGGCAACGGCCTGCTGCTCGAGAACCATGTCGCCCGCCACCTGACCGATATGGAGGTGGTGTCTACCTACGAGGGCACCGACTCCATCCAGGCCCTGCTGGTCGGCCGCGACATCACGGGCGTCTCCGCCTTCCGCTGACCGCGGCAACGCGCCCTGCACCGGCGCACCCTCTTCCCCACCTGAATTCACTAAAGGAGCTTTTCCATGACCGAAGCATTCCTCATCGGCGGGGCACGCACACCTGTCGGTCGTTACGGCGGCGCCCTGAGCACCGTCCGCCCGGATGATCTGGCTGCAATAGCGGTTCGGGCCGCCGTCGAACGCGCCGGAATTGATCCCTCAGTCATCGACGAGGTGATCCTCGGCAACGCCAACGGCGCAGGCGAGGAGAACCGCAACGTCGCCCGCATGGCCTGGCTGCTCGCCGGTTTCCCGGACACCGTCCCGGGCATCACCGTTAACCGGCTGTGCGCCTCCGGCCTGAGCGCCATCATCATGGCCTCGCACATGGTTAAGGCAGGCGCCGCGGATATTGTGGTCGCAGGCGGCGTCGAGTCCATGTCGCGGGCTCCCTGGGTCATGGAAAAACCGGACAAAGCCTTCGCCAAACCGGGTGCCGTCGTTGACACCTCCATTGGCTGGCGCTTCCCAAACCCGGCCTTCCTGTCCGGGGAACTCTCCCGTGATGGCAAGGCCACCTACTCCATGCCGGAAACCGCAGAGGAGGTGGCGCGCGCCTACAACATCTCCCGTGAGGACTGCGACGAGTTTGCGGTCCGCTCCCACGAGCGTGCCCTCGCCGCGATCGCGGCCGGACGCTTTGTCGACGAGATCGTCCCCGTGACGATCAGGGGCCGCAAGGGCGCCGAAACCACCGTGGATACTGATGAAGGGCCGCGCTCTGGAACGTCCGCGGACGTCCTCGCCGGCCTGCGCCCGGTGGTCAAGGGTGGCAACGTGGTCACCGCTGGCAACGCTTCGACGCTCAACGACGGCGCCTCGGCGATCATCGTCGCGTCCCAGGCAGCCGTGCAGAAGTACGGGCTCACTCCCCGCGCCCGCATCCTCGACGGCGCTTCCGCTGGTGTCCCCCAGGAAATCATGGGCATCGGTCCGGTCCCGGCCACCCGCAAAGTCCTGGACCGTGCGGGCGTCGCGGCAGGCGACCTCGCCGCCGTCGAGCTTAACGAGGCTTTCGCCTCTCAGGCCCTGGCGTGCATGCGCGAACTGAAGCTGGAACCCAGCATCGTCAACAACGACGGCGGCGCGATCGCCCTCGGCCACCCGCTCGGCTCCTCCGGGTCCCGTCTAGTCATCACCCTGCTAGGGCGCCTCGAACGCGAAGCCGCGCAGGGCCGCAAGCTCGGCCTCGCCACCATGTGCGTCGGCGTCGGGCAGGGCACCGCGCTGCTGCTGGAAGGTATCTGATGACCGAGGTAATATACGACGCCGGTACGCGACTGGATCCCTCGGGTTTCGTGACGCTGTTGGTTGAGGAGCGCGGGGACCGTTTGGCGGTCCGGCTGCATCGGCCCGGGGTGAAAAATGCCATCGACCAGGCAATGGTGAATGAGCTACACGCGGTGTGCTCGCACCTTGAGCGCACCCCGAAGATTCTGCTTCTCGCCGGAACGCCCGGCAACCCCGAAACGGGGGCCAAGGCCGTGTTCGCGTCCGGTGCCGACATAGCGCAACTGCGCGAACGACGCCGTGACGATGCCCTGGCGGGGATCAACTCCGGCGTCTTCGACCGGATCGCCAAGCTGCCGATGCCGGTCATTGCCGCGCTGGACGGGTTTGCGCTCGGTGGCGGGGCGGAACTGGCGTATGCGGCTGATTTCCGCATCGGCACACCGGCACTGCGGATGGGTAATCCCGAGGTAAACCTGGGCATCCTGGCCGCGGCCGGTGCCACCTGGCGGCTTAAGGAGCTCGTCGGTGAGGCGGTTGCCAAGCAGGTCCTGCTCGCCGGCAAGATTCTAACGGGTGAGGAGTGCCTCGCCGTCGGGCTGGTCACCGACATCGTGGAGCCGGGCGCGTTGATGGATTCAGTGCACGCCTTGGCGGACGCCATCGCGGCACAGGATCCACTGGCAGTCCGCCTGACCAAGGCAGTGTTCAACACTCCGCGGGAAGTCCATCCCGTCATCGACACCCTGGCCCAGAGCATACTCTTCGAGTCCCAGGCCAAGTTCGATCGCATGCAGGCGTTCCTCGACAGGAAGAAAAAGTAGATGAATCTTCCAGTAGCGCCATCCGGTCACTCCGTGCCGATCCCCTCCGGCTTGCCCTCGCGCGTTGGCGTCCTCGGTGGGGGCCGCATGGGCGCGGGCATCGCCCACGCGTTCCTCGTCAAGGGGGTAGACGTAGTGGTGGTCGAACGTGACCACGCGTCCGCGCAGGCAGGGCGGGAGCGGGTCGAATTATCCGCGGGAAAGTCGGTCGAACGTGACCCCCACAGTGGCAACCTCGCTGAGATGGTTTCCCGCCTGACCGTTTCCGTAGACTACGCGGACTTTAGGGACCGTGAGCTGGTGGTGGAAGCCGTACCCGAGGACTGGGCTCTAAAGGTCGCAGCGCTCCGCAGTGTCGAGGAGCAACTGAGCCCCGGCTCGCTGCTGGCCTCGAACACGTCCTCCCTCTCGGTGTCCGGGCTGTCGGAGGAGCTGAAGCGTCCGCAGGACTTTCTGGGGATGCACTTCTTCAACCCGGTGCCCGCCTCCACCCTGATCGAGGTGGTCATCGGCAAGCAGACCCGCCCCGAGCTCGTAGAGCAGGCCCGCAGCTGGGTCCAAGGACTCGGCAAGACTGCCGTCGTGGTCAATGACGCCCCGGGTTTCGCGTCATCCCGGCTTGGGGTCGCGATTGCCTTGGAGGCGATGCGCATGGTCGAAGAGTGCGTTGCCTCAGTTGAGGACATCGACAACGCAATGGTTCTTGGTTATAAGCACCCCACGGGCCCGCTGCGCACCACCGACATCGTTGGCCTGGATGTTCGCCTAGGCATCGCTGAATACCTCCAGGAAACACTTGGTGAGCGGTTTGCACCACCACAGATACTGCGCGAAAAGGTGGCGCGCGGCGAACTCGGCCGCAAAACCGGCAAGGGCTTCTTTGACTGGAACTGATTGGGCAGAAAATAGGGAACGCTCTTCGCCGCCGGAGGGGTTTCCTTCTCCTGCAAAGCACTCGTTTCGCTGAAGATCCGCTCCGCAGCGACCGAGCCTTGAGGATCGCCCGTCCGACGTCACTAAGCAGAAGCTCATACTGGACGTCGGGGTGTCGCTCATCCGGGGGTCCGTGAAGGTGGTCAAGCGTTCGGGATGTCCGCGCGGGCTGCAGCGAGTCTTGCCGAATGCTCTTTGGTCGCGCCGGCGGCCTGGCCGCAGTGAGCGTTCGCGGGCGTGTGGAAGCTCTTCCGGAGTGCTAGTGGTTATGGTTGTCCCAGTTCACGAAGCCTCTGATAGATGTTCTTGCATCGTGGACTGAGACGACGCGTTCGGGGAATTTGGTTATCGACCATCATGTGTAGCTGAAGTACTTGCCCCTGACCGGGCCGTCCAGGATCTCGGCGCCGACCGCCGACCGCCAATCGCCCCACCGACCCCGAACGCACAACCAGATCCGCCAGCGTGAAGCCCTCGGTTACTTCGCCAGGATCACACGCGCAATCCCACAGTCATTGTGCCTTCGTTCGAATAAGTGGCAACCTGACCATGCGGTTCCATAGATAAGAATATAGTTCTAATGAGATAAGGAATTAGTATTTGAAAATTCTAAATTGCACTGGAAAGGTGGAGGAAGCAAAAGGTTTGCGGTGGTGACACTGGGGTCCCTAAACGGCCGTGAGAGGAGTTGTCCAGATGTTCATCGAAACCGCATTGGAGGGCGGCGTGCTGACGATCGTCCTCAATGACCCGGCACGTCGAAACGCCATGGGCGCTGGCATGCGCGATGAACTCGCCACCACATTGGACCGTGTCAACGCTGACGGATCAGTGCGTGCACTGGTGGTGCGGGGCGCCGGGGGCAACTTTTGCTCCGGGGGCGACTTGACGGCCATGCCTCCGGAGAATATGGCCACAGCCCGGGATCGTCTGGCTCAAGTGGCTTGCCTCGTCAGGCAGCTCTGCGGCTTCACCAGACCGACTCTTGCCGTTGTCGAAGGTGCGGCCGCAGGTCTGGGGGCCAGCCTCGCCCTCGCCTGCGACTATGTCTACATGGCGGACGACGCCCGGCTCATGTTCCCGTTTAGCCGACTAGGGCTCCTTCCTGACGGGGGTATTCTGCACAGCCTGGCTGCGCGTATTGGCGTCTCTAAAGCCAGGCAGCTACTGCTCGAGGGCAGGACCGTCGGCCCGGAAGAGTGCCTTCGACTCGGACTAGCGGATTACTGCTATCCCCCGGATCAGCTTGCAAAGGAAGCCGCAGCCAGCGCCGGCAATCTGGCCACACTGTCGCCACTGTCGGTTGCGGGCGTTAAAAGGGCTTTGGCCGGGGGACTGCCCTCTCTGGAAGACGCTTTTGTCTTCGAGCACCGCGATCAGCCTGCGTGCTATTTTTCCAGCGATTTCGCTGAAGGCAAGCGGGCTTTTGCCCAACGTGGTGTCCCCGTTTTCACGGGATTCTAGACAGTACTAATGGAGTTGAGGAGCGCAATGCTTTTGCAGAACATGACCAGCGTGGTCACTGGGGGTGCGCGGGGAATCGGGTTTGCCACAGCTCGGGCACTCTTGGCGCAAGGCAGTAACATCGTTCTTGCCGACACGGACACCGCGGCGCTGGACCGAGCAGCTGAAACTCTGGGGCAAGGCGTTGTGAAAGTTGTCTGCGACGTGACCTCTGCCGAAGATATGAGCACCTTGGTGAACACCGCGGTCGATCGCTTCGGGTCTTTGGAGGTCATGGTGAACAATGCCGGATTCGCTCGTGATGCCACCATGCGCAAGATGACCGAATTCGATTTCGACGCAGTTGTCTCCGTACATCTGAAGGGTGCGTGGCTGGGTACCCGCGCCGCCGCCGACATCATGCGAAGGCTCGGGACGGCCGGCTCGATCATCAATGTTTCCTCTATCTCGGGGAAGGTCGGGATGCCAGGACAGACTAACTACAGTGCCGCGAAGGCCGGCATCGTAGGTCTGACAAAGGCTGCGGCCAAAGAACTCGGTTTCACCGGCATCAGGGTCAACGCTATCCAGCCGGGCATTATCCGGACTGACATGGTCGAAGCCGTGCGCCCTGAGATACTCGAGAAGAAACTCGCCGAGATCCCGTTGGCACGGTTCGGCGAGCCCGAGGAAGTTGCCAGCGTGGTCTTGTTCCTAGCCAGCGGAATGTCCAGTTATATGACTGGAACCGTTCTCGAAATTACCGGCGGCCGGCATGCTTAGCAGGAGGGCATCCGAAACGGAACCGCCTGACATGAATGCCGACGACGATCGTGGCGCGCGGGAGCACTTCGAATGCTCAATGCCTCTGCGTTGGTCGGATCAGGATCTTAACGGGCACATCAACAATGCCCGCATTGTCACGTTGATGGAAGAGGCACGGATACTTTGGCTCAACCAAAGTGCCGCCGCTTCAGGGTTGGAATCGTTCCGATGTCCTAAGGTGGTCGCCGCCCTGACCGTTGAATACCACAGACCTGTCAATTATGGGGATGAGCTCCTGATGCTGCTCGATATCTCCAGAATCGGAAACGGATCCTTCACCGTCCGTTACTCGGCGACCCAACAATCGTCACCGGTCTTTAGGGGTAGCACGGTACTGGTCCCGCTTGAACGTAAATCGAACCGCCCCAGAAAACTCACTTCAGCTGAAACGGTATATCTCTCGCGATATACCGAAACGGAGACATCACGACCGGGTTAACCGACTTCTTACTGGAGGAATCCTTAAGTCCGGTGCAATTGGCCGTCGCCTTCCGGGTGCGTCTTCGCCAACGACGCGGTCCCTGCCATCATCACGGACTAATAATCCGCCGGGCAGCGTTCCCTCGAAACTGGTGAGTCAACGCCTTCCTACACCATGCCCTCGCTTCCAGGCCCAGGGCCGGGGACACACCAAGTCGGGTTGACGTTATACCGGGGCTTCGTTGACCAGGCGGTGGTCCTTCCCAGCGCCTGCCCTCGCACGCATGGGGCCAGAGCAAGGGAGGTAGATGGGCGTTGGACCACCTCGACCAGCAGCGAGTGGTACAGGGTTCAAGAAGTGCAAACCCGCAGAATTTGCCGGGGACCCCCGCTACCCCGGACAGCCGCGCAACGAATAGCGCGGAGGTGTTGGTGGACCGCCAGGCGGGTGGCGTGAGGTGTTTTCCACAGCTGCCAGCCCCGCAGACTTGAGCCCGAATTCCTCGGGCACGGCTTCGACTACAAGCCCGCAGTTTGACATGGCACTCTTGTCGTGGGCACGCACGGGTGTCCGGTGAGGGATGCCAGGCTTTCATCCGTGGCGTGCCGGGTCACGAATGCGCGCAGCGCTTCTGTCACACTGCCCGAGTGCGGTCGCGGCCGCGTCGCGCTCGATGACGAGCACGTCACCACCTGCTGACAGAACTGCTGAAGCGCCATGTTGCTTCGAGGGTCAGCCGGTACCCCCAGACCTGTTCCCGGCTGCCCGATTTCTAATTCGGGTGGCGCGAGCCGAAAGTCCGCGGCTTATGCCAGTCCGACGCCGTCCAATACGGCGATCCTCGGCTGCGGCAGCTGCGCGGTGCGGTGAAATTGATTAGGAGCCGCACGCCAGCGCATCGCCCCGACGGCGTCCGCGCAACTCCCCAATGTCGGCGCGGGAGATCAAGCCCCTTTTCCGTTGATTCCGGACGATAGAAAGGCATCCCAGGATGACGCCTTCCACTAGGGCTGCCGGGGCTTCTGACGCCTCCCAGGGATACATCGGCCACTCTGTTTTCTCGTTTGTCAGTGGCCGGTTAGACGCCGGCCGCCGTCGATCAACAGCTCGCTTCCGGTGATATAGGCCCCATAGTCACTGAGCAGGAAGGCGCAGGCCTCGGCAATTTCTTCCTTCCTGGCCAACCTTCCCAGCGGAATATTTGCCAGGTGCTCCTCCATCTCAGCTTCCGTTCCATACAGTATCCCGGCACCACCGGTCTGTTCCGTTAGTCCGGGCGTGAGAACGTTGAGGCGGACTCCGTGGGGTGCCCAGGCCGCGGCGAGTGACTTCGTCATGGCCAGCACACCCGCCTTCGCACTCGCCGAGTGGACAGTATCCGGGTTTCCCGTCAGGGCTGCGGACGTGCCGATGTTGACCACTGACAGCGGCGCCGACAAAGTGATGGCCCGCCGCCCAACAGCCTGGGTGAGGGTCCAGGTGCCGTTGAGCACGATGTCCACGACCGCATTCCAGCCATTGGGCGTCAGGTCCAGCGGATTGACCCGGAAATTTCCCGCCGCGTTGTTCACGAGCAGGTTTACCGGAGCAAAGTCCGACTCGATCGCCTTAAGGGCGCCGTGCACCGCCGCTTCATCGCGGACATCCGCCTTGTAGCCCCTTACTTCGAATCCTCTCGCTGTGAGGGAAGCGACGGCCCCTTCGAGCTTGCTTTCATCACGACCGATGATTGCAGTTCTGGCACCGAGCGACGCCAGGCGTTCGGCAATAGCCAGGCCGATGCCGGAAGTGCCTCCCGTAACAAGTGCGGTTTGACCGATGAAAATACGTGAGCTAAACATCCGAACCTTTCTTTTTTGTCACCGGAGGTAGACCCGGCCTGGATCGATGTCATCCCGCAGGAGTCGGAGTTCTTCCACTGTGGGGGGAGGCGTCACGGTGAGGTCGTCCAACACTTTGACCGGCCACCCGGTCTGTTCGCGCACCTGCTCGACCGTCACTCCTTCGTGGATACTGGCCAGGCATAATTCACCAGCTGCATCCGATTTGAAGACCCCGAGTTCGCTAATGACGGTGGTCACACCAGCGCCGCGCGTTGGCACTTTAGGGTCGATCCGTCGCGCTATCGCCGGAGAAGGGCTGGTGCAGAAGTCGAGCTCCCGAACAAAAGAGGTTCTGTTGTGCCGGCGCATGACAACAAATACCTCTTGGGAGTTAGCCATCACCTCGGCAGCACCGCCGGAACCGGGAAGGCGGACCGTCGGTGAGTCCCACGGGCCGATAACGCTGGTATTTAGGCTGCCGAACTTGTCGATCTGCGCCGCGCCGAGGAAACCCACGTCGATCCACCCACCCTGCAGCACATACCCGAATAGCACGGGCATGGTCATAATGGCTTCGGCTCCCGTAGCCAGTGAAGCATCGGCGATGGTTTCCGGAAGTTTGGGCGGATGAGCACCGCAGACACCCGACTCGTAGATCTGTTCAATTTCTGGAGATGTGGACTTCTGGGCCAGCGCAACGGCGAGAGTGGGCAGCCCAATCCCCGCGAAAACGCGCCGCTTGCCCCGCAAGTAGCGGCAACTGACCGCCGCCAAGAGTTCACTGACGGTGTAGCACCGAGTCGAGTCCGGCCCGGTAGTGGTTGTCGCGACGATGCTGGTCATAGGACGCTCCCATAGTTGACGGGGGTGGACAGCCGGGGGACCGGCGTTAGGCGATCAAAAAATCCATCGCCGAGCTTGCGGAGGTAACCGTCGTGGTCTCCCGGGCCGTGAATCCATTCCTGGATCCACGCCTCGAGACGGTCCGGGTCTTTACTAATGGCCGACCATGAGCGGTAGAAGTCGTTGTCCCGGTCATAGTGTCCCTGCGCAAAGGAGGGATGCGCCCCATATTTACATTCCACGACCGCATCAACGACGAAACCGGGGATGAGCGTCCTATTGGGATCGGACCTGATGACGTCGTCATCGACAATCTCCTCCACCAACACGATGGTGCGCTTGGACGCAAACGCAACTTCCTGTTGCGGGCCAAGAATGCCCCAGCTCTGGATGTTCCCATGCCGGTCCGCCCGCTGAGCGTGGATGATGGCAACGTCCGGGTTCAGCGCGGGTACCACGTAAGTCTCGACATCCTCATCGAAAGGGGACGTCACCTTCCTCAGCTGCGGATTGATCTTGACCAGGTCGCTGCCGGCATAGGACCTGACGGGCATAAACGGTAGCCCTGCGGCGCCCGCCTGATACCGTGCCAAGAGGCCATAGTGACTGTATTCTTCCAGCTCGAGCCTCCCCGAACCGCCGGCTTCAACCGCCCGACGCACCGCGTATAGGGAACCCACCGAGCTGTTGCCCGTGAAAGCAAAGACCATCCTGTTCACGCAGCCGGCCGCCACCATTTGGTCCGCAATGATGTCCGGAGTCATCCGCACCAGCGTCAAGCCTGTCACGCCCTGCCGGATGATCTCGTGACCCGCAGCGAAGGGAATGAGGTGCGTAAACCCCTCTAGAGCTACGACATCGTTATCAGAAACGAAGGTGCTGATTGCATCTTGTAAAGAGAACCGTTTTTCGGCCAAGGGGTACTGCCTTCCGGATATTTCGACGGGTTCCCCTCATGTTTACACCCCAGATATATAACGGTCCAATACATAAATTAGACTTCTGTGATAGAAAATGAGTCTGAATCGAAGGGGAAGAAGTGGAACTTAGACATCTGGCAGGCTTCATTGCCACAGCGGAGGAGCTGCATTTTGGTCGCGCCGCAGCCCGGCTGCACCTGGCTCAACCCGCCTTAAGTCAGCAAATCCGACTGCTTGAGAAGGAACTCGGGGTTGACCTGTTCCACAGGAACACCCGATCGGTGACCCTCAGCGATGCTGGGAAAGCATTACTCGGCCCAGCCAAGCAGGTCATGGCTGACGTAGACATCGCCCGACGGTCAGCAATTCTGGGGAATTCGGAGATCGTCGGCAGGGTGGTCGTTGGGTTCGCTGGAGCCAGTAGCAGAAACGTCCTGCCCGTGTTGGCACGGGCCGTCAGGGCAGAACAACCTGGCATCGAACTGGTACTCCAAGGGCAGACATACGCCGGCACAGCGATCGCCGAGCTGGTCGCCGGCGACCTGGACATCGGGTTTTCGCGCCTTCCGGTCACCAACCAGCACATCGCAACCCGCGTCTATGGTTATGAACGAATGGTGGCTGCCCTACCCTCGGACCACCCGCTCGCAAGCAGAGAAACCATCCGAGTCGCCGATCTGGCCAGCGAGCCGTTCGTGACTTTCCCGGGAACACAAGGCTCCACTGTGCGGGATGCACTGATTCACGTGGCCATGGGAGCCGGCTTCACGCCACGGATCATGCAGGAAGCCCCGGACTCTTACACCATTCTGGGATTGGTTGCCGCTGGCGTCGGGGTGACCATCACCGTCTCCTCCGTCCAGCACATCGACACGCCAGGGCTCGTCTATCGGGATTTGGAGGATGAACTTCCGGAGCTTGCTGCAGTGCTGGCATGGCGGAAAGACAACTCCTCCACAGCTACCAAAGCTGTCCTAGAAATCGCCGAGCGCGTCCTCCCCACCCCACCGCTACCCGGCTAGGCGACGAGCAAAGTGACGAAGGCGCCGTTATTTATGTAATTTCCTACCTACTGTAGGTCGGATTAGATATTGGACGCTATGAGTGAGGAATGTCAGGGTTGGGAATGAAATTCACCGTGTGCCGTGTCACAGAGTGCCACAGCCTGACAATGGAGTTGTTGTGAGCGAAGCAGAAACCATCGAATCGGGAACAGCCCGTCTCCGTCAAAAAATGGCGCGGAAAGCCGGTCTTGCATCATTCGCCGGGACCACTGTCGAGTGGTATGACTTTTACGCATACGGGACTGCGTCCGCTCTCGTATTCGGCAAGATCTTCTTCCCCGCCCAAGATCAGGCGGTCGGGACTCTGGCGGCTTTTGCGACATTTTGGGTCGGATTTCTCGCCAGGCCACTGGGCGGGATCATCTTCGGTCACATCGGTGACCGGCTTGGCCGCAAGAAAGCTCTGGTGACCACCCTCCTGATGATGGGTATCTGCACCACTGCAGTTGGGCTGTTGCCCACCTACGCCCAGGTAGGCGGATGGGCAGCGGTCCTGTTAGTCGCTCTTCGACTCATCCAGGGTATCGCCATGGGCGGCGAGTGGGGCGGCGCCGTTGTCCTTGCTGCCGAGCATGCACCCAAGGGTAAAGGGATCCTCTACGGCGCTTTCGCGCAACAAGGCTCCCCCATGGGTAACCTGCTTTCGACACTCGTCTGGTTGATGGTTGCCCAGCTCCCCGACGATGCCTTCACTACTTGGGGCTGGCGCGTCCCGTTCCTGCTGTCAGCGGTGCTGGTGGGAATTGGCCTATTCGTCCGCCTGAGTATCGAAGAATCGCCCGCCATGCGGGCCCTCATGGAGACAAAGCAGATAGCCAAAGCGCCCCTGAGCGAAGTCTTAAAGAGCTCCAAAGGCATCGTCGCCCTGGGTATCGGAGCATGTGTCATCGGCGTCTCGGCAACATACTTCAAAGGTACCTTCGCCCTCGCTTGGGCTGTCGATGAAGGGTTGTTCAGCAGGACAAGCTTCCTTTCCATCGTCACCATCTCCCTTGTGGTGCAGTTTATTGTGCAGCCTTTCGGTGCCGTGATCGCCTCGAAACTGACACTGCGCAAGGCTGTCCTGCTGATGCTGATTCCCGAACTCCTGGTCCTGCCGCTGATGTTCATGCTGATCGGGACAGGGGACTACACACTGGCTGTCATCGGCATGGCCGTGGCCACCATCCCGCATTCCATGTACTACGCCGCCATGGCAGGTATTCTGGCGAAGTCATTCCCGCCCAACATCCGCTACACCGGCATCTCCCTCAGCTACCAGCTCAGCTCAACCATCTTCGCCGGAACAGCCCCCATGATGGGGCAGTATCTCCTGAATGCAACAGGATCCATCCTGGCCGTCATCGTCTTGGCCGTCGTGCATGTGGTGATCACGATCGGCTCAGTACTCGGTCTGCTATCACGCTCGCACAGCCTGGGCGCGGACTACGGGAGCGCTGACAGCTTCGGAACGGAAAGCGAAAAGCCTGGAGCCGGATCCGAAAGTGACAGGAGCCCCAGCCTGCAGCGCTAGTACCGCCCGAAACACTGACAAAGCGGTGTCGCCCGGGTTACCCCGCGCGACACCGCTCTGTTGCCCCATTCCGAGACTCTCGTGACGTCGATGATGTAGTCACCTGCTTACGACCCAACAGCCCGGACCTGGTTGCGTCGGCTGATCGGTGTCGTGGTGAGTTTGGCGGCCGCCGCCGCAACCGTGCCGTGGCTGCTGTATTTCGTGGGCATCGGGCTCAACGCGGCCCGCAGCTACTTAGGTCAGGGTCACGGTTGAAAGCGGCGAAAGCGTCATCGTCGAGCGATCAGGCTTCGACGGCAGAGAGTACGCCGTATACGGACAGGAACCATTCCTTGTCTTTGACAGGAGCGCAGAGGAGACGTCCGTATCGGAGGTCTTCGAGCCGGATGACTGCACGCTGGCGGTGAGAGCCGCGGATATCCTGCTCACTTGCGGGGCTGACAAACTTCCGGTTCCACGTAGTGATGGATAAAGAGGTGGTGCAGGCGACTTCTGAGACTGGCATCCGGAGTCCCGTTGTTTTCGTGGGCTCTGTTAGTCCGCGGTGAGCGTCTGAAGTGGCGCTGCCCGGTCATGCAGCGGTCGGCTGATCGGATCATGAATGGTTTGAAGGGAGGTGACCTGGTGATGGAGAGTCGAGAGGCTGAGCATGCCGTGCTGCATGCCCCAGATTCGGCAACGGGCGCGGGCAGGACCCGGTTGCAGTCGCGGTTGTTCCTCTCCAGCAGGCTCAGGTCTTTCAGGGCAAAGAAGCGCCGCGCCCTGTCGATGCGGGTGCGGCAGTTCGGGGGAGGCCTTGGTGGGGAAAATTGGGGGTGTGGACAGTGTCCACACTTTGGGTCCCGGACTGGGCCGTACCGGGGCCGGACTGGGCCGGATTCCGTATGTTTGGGCGGAAGTCCAGTGTTAGCAAGGGCTGGAACCCGGTTCGAGTCCCACCTCGGGCACAGTGTTTCCGCAGGTCAGAGGCTTTTTGGTGCTTTTTTCGTGTGGACAGTGTCCACACTCTTGCCTCTGATCTGATGTTCCGGGTGTGTGGGGTCCCGGAAACGGCCTATTCGGTTATGCGGGAGAGCGGTCCTCTACGGTGGACCGGGTACCGCCCTGTGGGGTCTCTTCTGGGTGTTCATCCTCGTTCGTCCTTCCCGTTGGATTTTCGCGTTCACCTCTTCATGGTGTGTAGTGCCCGCGTACAACATGCTTTGCTGATTAATTTTTAGATCGACCTGGGGTTGCGGCCCGTACGGGTTTTCCGCTCTGATACCTGTTCATGCAGGAACGCGGGGGAACGGCATGACATGGCGACTGATCCGGAGCTGATTTCGAACTGTTTGACCGGCCGCTGGAAGCGGGAATTTGTGCGGGCCTCGGAGGGCACACCGTATTCGGCGACGCAGACCGCGTCCGCTTTGGCGCTCATCAGCGCGTTGATGAAGGTCGTGAGCATGGATCGCATCAGATCCGAGGAGGCCTGCTCGAGTTGCTCGGACAGGAAACTGGCAGGGTCGATAACATGGGGTGGGGTCATCGCCTGGTTACTCCTTGAGAAAAGACTTTGGTCGGTCTTTCCAAAGAATCACGCGATGGCCGCCTCACGTTCGGGAACAACACGCCCAGGGCCGGGCTGTTACACCACGCTAATGGGCACTACCCAAACGGAGTGGAAACGAGGTGCGGTGGCTCTCATAGCGGAATCACAGGTCGGCTCTATAGCGGTAACAGGGTGGCATCGTAGCTTTGCTTCATGCTAAAAACGAACACGGCACTCACCTCTCCTTCTCTGTCCCGACGGGCGTTGCTCGGGGGCATTTCAGTCGCCGCCTTGTCCGCCCTCACTGCCTGCTCGGGCGGCACGAGGACCAACCCGGCTTCGCAAACGGGGTCGGCGCCGGCGACAACTGCCGCTTCAGCGACCGCCGCCGCCTCTGCCGGCCCCGGAAGCGTGGCCGAACTCGCTCAGGCTTTCCAGGCAACGCTTGGCACGGTCCTCCAGTCTCAGCTGCTGCAGGAGTACACCTTGGCGAATGCAAAACTGTGGTCGAACCTGCCCCAAGCGCTCGTTGCAGGGGGAATGGGCGGTCCGCCCGGTGGTGGTGGCGGCACTGGAGCCAGGATCGGTCTTTCCCTTGCTGACCTGGACGCCACCCAACTTGCTGCGTTCAACGCACTGCTCGCCGCAGCAACGGGCAGCACGAAGGGCCTCGGCTATGACGAGATTCAGCAGCACCTCAACGCAGATGACTATTTGGCCGATAACGGCGGTGGAAGCGACTACGGTCGACCTAACTACTACATAGCCTTCCTGGGCACCCCGTCGGATTCCGGCACCTGGGAGTTCCAGTTCGGGGGCCACCACCTCGCCGTGGCCAACACCTATGTCAAGGGCTCACTTGCCGGAGCCACACCCTCTTTCCGGGGCATCGAACCCAACGGATCATTCCAGTACAACGGAACCACCAACCAGCCCATGATGGTGAAGGAAGCCGCCTTCGCCGCACTCCTTGCTGGCCTGACAGCGGACCAGCTGGCCACAGCAAAGCTCGGCAATGTCTACAGTGACCTCCTGCTGGGCCCGGGGAAGGACTGGGCCTTTCCCACCACGAAGGAAGGACTTCAGGGCTCGACGCTCTCGGCGGATCAGAAAAAGCTGGCCCTTGCGGCGGTCGCGGGCTACGTCCATGACATCGCCGACGCCGACGCTGCGGCCATTCTTAGGCGCTACGAAAGTGAACTTGACGAAACCTACATCGCACACTCCGGCACGCCGGCGCTCACAGAGCGAAATGATTATATCCGCATTGACGGCCCTTCGGTCTGGATTGAGTTTTCCATGCAGCGCGGCATTATCCTCTCCGGTAACCACCCGCACTCAGTCTGGCGGGACCGCACCACGGATTATGGAGGAACTAAGAGCTGATGCAGTCGGCCATCCGACGGCTGGCGCGTAAACCAGGCGCTGTCATCATACGGTCCCTCATCACAGCGTTCCTCATCATGATCGGTACGTTGGCCCTCGGTGCTACGCCAGCGTCGGCTCACGTCCTCCCTACGTCCAGCGTGCTGCTCGACGTGCGGGAAAACGCGATCGATGCTACCGCGAAGATCCCGCTGGATGACCTGGAAGCAGCGAGCGGGATCGACTTCGCGGAGGAACAGCCAGCATCGGTAACAGAGCACTCTGGTGAACTTTCCGCCTACCTTCTGGCACATTTCGTCCCCGCGAGCGATGACGGTAAGGCGTGGAGCGTCACGCTTGGGACCCTTGGCGTGGCGGAGGCAGGGAACGCGTCCACCACGGGCGTATATCAGGAAATCGACGCCACTTTCACGCTCACGCCACCGGCCGGAAGCGACGCGCGCTCCTTCGACCTTGGTTACGACGTGGTGGTGGACCGGGTCATCACACACGTCGTCCTGGTGAGCGTGACCTCGGACTGGGCTGCCGGCGTCGTGGATGGGGCCTATGACGTGGGAACTATCCGGCTTGATACGGCCTCCGGGACAGTTCCCGTACTGCACATCAATCTCGGGGAAGGAAATGATCTCACGGGCTTCGCGAGTATGTTCGTCCTCGGCGTCCAGCACATTCAGGAGGGAACGGACCACCAACTGTTCCTTCTCACGCTCCTGGTGCCCGCCCCGCTCATAGCCCAATCCCGCCGCTGGGGTAGACCAGCACCGGTGAAGAAAGCCCTGCGTCGCATCGCAGGGATTACGCTCGCGTTTACCATCGGACACTCAGCCACGCTGGCTCTTGGTTCGCTCGGGCTGCCGGTACCTGTAGGAGCCACCGAACCACTCATCGCGGTGAGTATCCTCATCGCCGCGGTCCACGCCTTCAAGCCGCTGTTCTACGGAAAGGAGATCCTGGTTGCCGGATTCTTCGGGCTCATCCATGGACTCGCCTTCTCCGAGACACTCCGCGAACTCGATCTGACGGGCACCCGCCTGGGACTCTCACTCCTCGGCTTCAACCTGGGAATCGAGGCGATGCAGCTGGCTGTGGTCGCGCTCGTCCTGCCGCCCCTGATCCTGCTTGCCCGTGAGGGACGCTACGCGAGGCTGCGCCTTGTGGCTGCTGTGGTTGCCGCGGTTGCTGCAGTCGGATGGTTAGCGGCGAGGCTGGCAACTCCTAACATGATTGCTGATCTGGCCGACAGGATCGGCGTTCTTTCAGTCCCCATCGTTGCGTTGCTGTGGGCCGCGGGTATCATCTTTTTTTCACGTCAGCGCAGAGCAGTTCGTCAGCTAATCGCGGCCAGTGGTGTACCGGCCTAACAATCGTCCTCCCAGGGCCAAAGCCCCTGACCATGGCGCCTTTGGTGAGTCCGATACCGCAACGTGTGTGGTGGTTTCCGATGCAGGGATTTCCAGTAAAGTCCTGTAGCCGTCGACGTGATCAAACACCGCTGGCCTGCCGGTCCCTTCTGAAGGTGCCCTATCAGGGCGCCGTCTGGAGCTGCGCCGACTGTCCCGGAAATCGAATTAGCGTTTCTTTCGATACGCTGAAAAACAATGTCGTCACCTTCGACTAATTCGCGCCAGTCGGCTACGAGGACGGTAGCCATTGTGGGGGGAAGTTAGATGAAGACATATCTGCCAAATCGCCATCTGGCAGCGTGGGCAAGGCGTCCCTTTCCGTCGGTAGTACCGTAATGTTGCGGCTAAAGCGAATGCTTCAGTCGAGGTACCGCACGCCGGCAGCTTCCAGCGGTCCGAGCATTGAGTAGATGTCCAAACCCAGTTCACCTGCGGCAAATCGGCGGAGCTTGCCTTCTTCGTTGTCCTGGCGCCTTTAGGGGGCTGCCGCCAATTCGGCTGCGCGGGCGGCGGCGACAACGTCGACGTCGCCGGGGGTGACCAGGGCATTGGCGCAGACCACGGGGATGTTGACCGAACCGAGGGTGGCTTTAACGATAGCTTTGGAGTTGATGGCACGGCTGAAAACTGGGAAGTCCATGCCCTGCAGGGTTGCGACGTCGCGGTAGCCGCCGTCGATGATCAGGCCCTTGGCGCCGCCGGCCTACAGGGAGGTGGTACGGAAGTTCTCGCACCTACGTCTATTCCCTGCGGTCCTGAAGTGATGCCTCGATCACGCGCTGAGTCTCCGCATCCAGGGGCATAGTGCGTAGCCCCATATCCCATGCGACCCCGTCGAAAGAGAGGCGGACCATGCCTTCACGCTCCAACCGACGCGCGACAGTGGACTTGCCAGCACCGGCTGGCCCACACATAAATACGGCTCGACTCATATCTACGATCGTAGGAGCAGGTTTGGCGAGCACCTACCCGGCGCCCGGTGAGGATCCTCCACCGGACACTTACCAGAAGTAGCATCAGGGCTCGATCGATTTCCACAGATGGTATTCCGGGAACAAGGCACCGTATCTGTTAGGAGTAGCTTTTCAAAGAAAAGTTCCAATGACCTGCTCGGGTAGCCTAGGGATTAATGAACCCTTTTGGACTGTCGTCCCATCAGCTCGCCGCCTTCGGCCGCCCGGTCCTGGAATACCTTCCTGACGGATACGACGCTGAGAGCGCTGTGCAAGCCGAGATAGATGACGTTGGATCCCTCGCCGCACTTGCGTCACCGGACGTCGTGGCCGCCAGGATCGCCCGGATGGGTCCCGGCATGAGCACTGAGATCATGACCGAGCGGCTACTTGAAGACAGCGCCGAACGCACCGTCATTTCAGGCCTCAGGTACCGCAACCTCGACCCGGCTTTCCCCTTCGTTGCGGTCAAAACTACTGCCAGAGTGTGCGACGCCGAGGCTGTTGATTCGCTGGCCGCCCAAGTAGCCGAGGCCTACCGCGACGTTGGAGTGCGTGGCTTCACCTTCTGGGAACAGCCAGGCCACGATCTATCCCGTGTAGAAAACTGGGCATCAGTTATGGCAGGGTCAATTCGTCTGGCAGCCAGAGCTGACGAGCGGAATCTGGCCGAGACGCTGACGATCTCCTGGCCGGATGCGGTAACTGACGTGATCGCCGATTACCAACACGAATATCAGGCGTGGCGTTCGGGTGCGCCCGAGCTTGCCTCGTTTATTTCAGAGTCCGACCATGAGGAGCTCCAGGAAGCTGCCGACCAGGGCCTGTTGATGTCGCTGCGCGACGATCAAGGCTTTGCAGGATTGGCGGCTGCCACAATCTCGCCGCTCTTCGGCAAACGCGGGGTCTGCATGGTGGAAATGTTCCTGGCGGAACGCTGGCGTGGGAAGGGCCTTGCTACTGCGGTAGAGTCTTCGTTCCTGGCCGGTCAACGCTCGGGGGCGGATACAGTCTGGGGCCAGGTCTACGCAGGAAATCTGCCCTCGCTGCGCACTGCGCGGCGGCTGCGCCGTCGGCCGGTCCAGCAGGAGTATTTCGTCCACTTGACCACGGACTGAAGTGCCGGTATCTCGGCGTGGGATAGGCGCGGTTTCGCAAAATCGATAAAGCGTCGGGTCCGACGGTAATGATGGAAGCGCTTGCGCCGCGGCGTGACTCCGGGTCCGACCTAGGCCAGGCATCCGCGCGCATGAGGGACTCACATCCGTGAGCAAAAGGGTGTGGCAGGAACACGCCCGGTAAAGGATCGGCTATCGGGCGACGCCGCGGGCCTTCCTGGACTCCAGCTGTTCCGGTCCCACAATTGCTGTGGGTTGCCGCAGTGCTCGGCAAGCACGAAAAGCGCTGCTTAGCGCAACCGTTGCTGTAGGCTCCGATTCGAACCTTGGGGGACTGATGCTTAACTACTTTCGCGAGATGCAGGAGGCGCGCTTTGCAACCCGCGGCCGCCGAACGTACGGCTATGTCTCGGCCGGCATCGTAATTGCCGTCATGGGGTTGGTCTTTGCGGGTCCCGCACCCTTATGGATTTTCTGGGCCACTTTCGCCGCTTCCTGCGTTCTGGACGTCGTCCTGACCAGAAAATGGATCAGAGACGACGCGCTAGAAGCCTGCCGACGCGGATATCCAGGCTGACGTCGCCCCGGGTTAGGGGCAACATATCGACAGCGGCTCCAACGGCCGGCCGTCACCGAAAAAGCGGGGGAAGCTTTGCACCAACGTCTGACACACCACACCGAAAAGCCACCGGTACTGCCCGTCGTTTACCTTATCCTCAGTCTCTGCGCCCTAGCGACAACAAGCGCCGCAGCCATCCTGTGGACACCCATCGACGCGGACTTCATTACTCGCGCCGACAATGCCGGGTGGGACACGACTATGCTCTTGCCTCACCAAATGGAGCTCTCCATCGTCGTCAATACGTCAGTACTGCTAACACTTGTTCTCGTCGTGACCGCGTCCTATGGAGTGCTGGCCTCACGCCGGCAGGTGAAAACGGCTCGCTAGGGGGATTGGCGATCTGCCTCCCTGAACGGTCGGCCATGGCGGTCTTCTTGCTGACCCCACTAGATCAGCAGGCCTCATGATGTCCCGCTGAGGGATCCTTGGGTTCTTGCGGTGATTGCAACACTTAGCGGATGGGTGTTGTCGTGGCGAGGTATTCGATTTATGTAAGACCGGATCTTCTGCAGCTGTTTTGGGCTGGGATGCAGGCCGGTGATTTCATCACTGACGCTGTTGTGCCGATCAATACGAGCAGGCGGACTGGGCGCCGGGTCCTGGCCGAGGCCGGGGGTGTCAGGCCACGCCGGGGCCGGGATCTGAAGGGCAGGTGCCTGACTTTCGCCCAGCGTGAGGAGATCGCGGTGATGCGCGCCCAGGGACACTCGCTGCGCCGGATCGGGGCCGTGGTCGGCAGATCTGCCTCGACGGTGTCCCGGGAGCTGCGGCGCAATTCGGTGGCCGGGTTGCCCTACCGGGCAACATCGGCCCACGCGCTGGCGTATGAGCGGGCTTCGCGGCCGAAACCGGCGAAACTGCACACGAACACTGTGCTGCGTGCGAAGGTGGAAGAAGACCTGAAAAAGAAGTACTCGCCGGAGCAGATCGCAGGACGACTGCGGATCGAGTTTCCCGATGAGCCGGAGATGCGGGTGTCACCTGAGACCATTTACCAGTCCCTCTACGTTCAGTCCCGCGGAGCGCTGAAACGTGATCTGGCCGCGTGTTTACGCACCGGACGTGCACTCAGGCAGCCCTGCAGGAAGGCCGGCCAGCGGAAGAACCGGATCCCGGGGATGATCAATATCTCCGAGCGCCCCGCCGAGGTTCAGGACCGTGCGGTGCCAGGGCATTGGGAGGGCGACCTCATCATCGGCAAAGGCAACCAGTCCGCGATCGGGACCCTTGTGGAGAGAACCACCAACTACACAATGCTCGTTCATCTTCCGGATGGCTACAAAGCAGAACAAATGCGTGACGCCCTGGCAGCGAAGATCAAGACGCTCCCCGAGGCGCTGAGGCATTCCCTCACCTGGGACCAGGGCATCGAAATGCAGGACTGGAAAACCGTGAAAATAGACGCCGGGATCGATATTTACTTCTGCGACCCGCACTCACCCTGGCAGCGGGGCATCAACGAAAACACTGTGAGTATGGAGGTAGCCCGGGAAGGGCTGATCCGGAAGGGTGGGTGTCGGCAGCGAAGAGTGACTCCCGAGAATACTGGCCGCGAGTG
>NZ_JAXCHX010000033.1:0-34626 GCF_035984855.1 Arthrobacter sp. MP_M4 | reverse complement strand
CTTGGCACACTATTGAGTTCTCAAACAACAGACACACCCGGCACCACCACAACCACAGGCCATGGATCGCTCCGGAGCAACTTCCCAAACTTACCGGGCTGCTTCAGCGTTGTCAATTTGCCGTTCTGATCCAGTCTCGCCGTGAGGC
The DNA here is from genome assembly GCF_035984855.1 of Arthrobacter sp. MP_M4. NCBI lineage: Bacteria > Bacillati > Actinomycetota > Actinomycetes > Micrococcales > Micrococcaceae > Arthrobacter > Arthrobacter sp. MP_M4. The sequence goes on along the minus strand of NZ_JAXCHX010000033.1, from coordinate 34,478 downwards.
TTCGTGGTCTTGGTGGCGGATCAACTCCGGGGAGCAGCGCGGAAATAAACTCTACCACCACTTTGCCCCGCTGACAAAAGGGCAGCACGACGGCCCGTTGCAGGGTACGAAAAAGCCCGGGATCACGGGGATCCCGGGCTTTGCCGCCGGACCCTGCCGACGGGCGATCAGCAGACCGGTTCCAGTGTCAGTCCACCGGCTTGAAGTACGCGGCGCCCAGCGGGGGCAACGTGACGGTGAGGGTGGCCGGCTGGCTGTCGATGGCGACGTCCGCGGCCGTCAGGGTTCCGACGTTCAGGACACCGGACCCTCCATAGGTGTCGGCGTCGGTGTTCAGCACTTCGCGCCACTCCCCTGCAGCGGGCACCCCGAGCTGGAAATCCGCATGCGGGGCGCCGGAGAAGTTGAAGGCGCAGACCAGGGGGTTGCCTGCGGCGTCCCGGCGGATGAATGTCAGGACGTTGCGGTTGGCGTCACCGCCATTGATCCACTGGAATCCGGCCGGATCATTGTCCTGTTCGTACAGGGCGGGAGTGGAGCTGTACAGCTCGTTGAGGTCCTTGGTGAGCAGCTGCATCCCGCGGTGCGCCGGGTTTTCGGCCAGCCACCAGTCCAGTCCATACTGTTCGGACCATTCCGATTCCTGGCCGAATTCGGTGCCCATGAAGATCAGCTGCTTGCCCGGGTGCGCCCACTGGTAGCCCAGGAAGGCGCGCAGGTTCGCCAGCTGCTGCCAGCGGTCGCCCGGCATCTTGCGCAGCATTGAACCCTTGCCATGCACAACCTCGTCGTGGCTGATCGGCAGCAGGAAGTTCTCGGTGTAGTGGTACACCATGGAGAAGGTGACGGTGCCGTGGTGCCACCGGCGGTTGAAGGGCTCCTCCGCCAGGTACTTGAGGGAGTCGTGCATCCAGCCCATGTTCCATTTGATGCCGAAGCCCAGGCCGCCCTGGCTCGTGGGGGCGGTGACGCCGGGGAACGCCGTGGACTCCTCGGCGATCATGACCGCGCCGGGGTGCGTCTTGTAGACCGTGGCGTTGACTTCCTGCAGGAAGGAGATGGCTTCGAGGTTCTCGCGGCCGCCGAAGCGGTTCGGTTTCCACTGGCCTTCCTCGCGGGAGTAGTCCAGATAGAGCATCGAGGCGACGGCGTCCACGCGCAGCCCGTCGATGTGGAATTCCTCCAGCCAGTACAGGGCGTTCGCGACGAGGAAGTTACGGACTTCGCTGCGGCCGAAGTCGAAGATCAACGTTCCCCAATCGGGGTGTTCGCCGAGGTGCGGGTCGGAGTGCTCGTACAAGGCTTCCCCGTCAAACCGGGCCAGAGCCCACTCGTCCTTGGGGAAGTGCGCCGGAACCCAGTCCAGGAGCACGCCGATGCCGGCCTGGTGCAGTTCGTCCACCAGGTGCCGGAACTCGTCGGGGTGGCCGAAGCGGGACGTCGGGGCGAAGTAGGACGTGACCTGATAGCCCCAGGACCCGCCGAACGGGTGCTCCGCCACCGGCATGAATTCCACGTGGGTGAAGCCGAGCCACTTGACGTACTCGACCAGTTCCTTGGCGAGTTCCCGGTAGCTGAGCCCGACCTTCCAGGAGCCAAGGTGCACTTCGTACACGCTCATGGGAGAGTTGTGCGGATCCCGTCCGGCCCGGCTTTCCATCCACTCCGCATCCTTGAAGGCGTAAGCGGACTCCACGACGCGCGACGCCGTCAGGGGCGGGACTTCCGTGCCGTAGGCCAGGGGATCGGCTTTTTCGAGCCAGTTTCCATGCTTGGTGCGGACCTCAAACTTATAGCGTGCCCCTGCTGCCACACCGGGGATGAAGACTTCCCATACTCCGGAAGAGCCGAGGGACCGCATCGAGTGCTGCTGGCCGTTCCAGCCGTTGAAGTCGCCCTTGACGCGGACCGATTGGGCGTTGGGCGCCCACACGGCGAATGATACGCCGTCGACGTCGCCGAGGCTGGACTTGTAGTGCTGGACGTGGGCGCCCAGGACATCCCACAGCCGCTCGTGGCGGCCTTCGCCGATCAGGTGGAGGTCGAGTTCACCGACGGTCGGAAGGTAGCGGTAGGGGTCATCGGCCGGCTCGGGCTCCTGGCCTTTGTAGGTCACTTCCAGCCGGTAGTCCGGCACGTGGCCCTCATTGGCTGGCTCCAGGACGGCCACCCAGATGCCGCCGGACTCGTGCGTCATCGGGAAGGTGCCGGCCGCGGTCACGACGGAGACGGCCTCGGCCAGGTGCTTGACCGTGCGGACGGTGACATGGCCGTTGTCATCGAGGTGCGCGCCAAGGATGGAGTGCGGCGCGTGGTGTTCCCCTGCGGCGACCCTCGCGAGGGTGTCCGCGTCCACCGGCAGTGGACCTCCGGGACGATCGTTACGTGCTGAACCTGCCATTTTAATACCTTCCGCTGCGGCTTCGGCTGGGACGCCGGAGCCTGTACTTCCGAGGAGACGACGTGATGCCTGGACGGGAATGGAGAGCCAGTCCGGCCTGTTCCGTAGTTCGTAAATGACTTCGTAGAGGGCTTTATCAAGCCACAGCGCCACGAAGAGGGGCGAGTCGCGGTCGATGCCGCCGGGGATGACCTCGGCGTAACCGGCCAGGAAAGCCTCGGCGCAGTCGTCCACCCAGGTTTCCGGAACGTCCGCGTCGGCCCGCTCACGCTCAGCTGCGCCGGCGGCGTAGTCGAAGGACCGCAGCATGCCGACCACATCGCGCAGCGGAACGTCCGGGAAGTTCCGTTCGGAGATCGGCCGGAGCGGTTCCCCTTCGAAATCCAGGATGGCCCAGCGCGGCGCCGCGCCGGCTCCGCCGGGAACCTGGAGGATCTGGCCAAGGTGCAGGTCGCCGTGGATCCGCTGCAAGGTCCCGGCGCTGCTGCCTTCAAGGCTCACCAGAAGGCTGTCCAACGCTGCACCGTAGGGGCCGACAGCATCCCCGGCCTGGGCCCAGGACTGGCGCACCCGCTCGGCGACGCCGGGCGCGATGTCGCGTCCGGGGACGGATTCGGCGGTAACACCGAGCGCTTCGGCCAGGCGGCGGTGCACGGTGGCCGTGGCGGCGCCGAGCCCGCGGGCTTCGGCGGTGAAATCCCTGCCGCCGCTCGCTGCGTCGACGGCGAGCCGCCACGCATCCCGTCCGCCGGCAAGGAATTCGTGTGCCACGGCCAGCTCTCCGAGCGCAGGGCTGGCGCCCTGTCCGGGCGGTGATTCCCACTCGCCGGTGACCCAGCCCAGGGTTGCCGGCACTTCGAAAGTACGTCCGGCCGTCAGGGCGGCACCGATTTCCACTTCCGGGTTGTGGCCTGCGGACAGGACCCGGAAGAACTTCAGGATCGCAGCGGATCCGCCGTCGTCGACAATGACGGAACTGTTGGACTGCTCCCCGGAGAGGACCTTGACGACGCCGGTGGCCAGCGGCAGGCGGTAACCGGATTCTACGAGGTGGCCGGCGGCGTTCCCCGAGGGGGTGCTGCCGCGGCCGCGCATCAGCTCCAGCCATTCTGCGACAAACGCGGGGTCGTGGACGCCGTCGTAGACCCAGAGGGTGCCGGGTGCGCCGGCCTTTGCGGACTCCCCGGCAGGTGCGGTCTCCGAGATTTGCCCGATCAGGGCCGCGTCAGCGCCGGTTAAGGGCGAACGGCGGATGCTGAGCGGGACCTGCACGACGTCGGTGCGGTCACCATCCGGCGTCGGATACTTGACGGCGAGCAGCAACACCTCGAGCCCGGACATGCCGGAGTCGAGGGCGGGGCCGCCGTCGAGACTGAGCGCCCCTGCGGGCTCGAAGCTGAAGGCCGCGCTCTTGACCGGAAACCAGCGCTGGCGCGGAAGCCAGTCGCCGAGCAATCCGCTCAGGGCCGGGGTAAGGGTGGGTCGGGTCATGTCAGCCTTCGATGGACAGGATCGGCATGGCCTGGGTGTAGGGCGATGACGGGTTGGAGGCGGCAGAACGGATCCGAAGCCAGAAGAAGTCGTGGCTGCCCAGGGTCAGCGTCAGGGTTCCGTCGTCGGAGATCGCCGGGAACGCCTGGCCGCCGAACACGTCCCGGAGGCCGCGTCCGGCAAACCTCGGAACCCGCAAAGTGGTGGCCACGGGATGCTGGGAAAGGTTGAAGGCGCACAGAATGGTCTCGCCGTCCTCCCCGGCCGCGTTGCCCTCCGGCAGCTCGCGGAGGTAGGCGAGAACGACGTCGTGGTCGGCTTCGACGTGCTCGAAGCCGCCCAGCCCGAAGGCGGGGTGGTTCTTCCGGACGCTGAGGATCTGCCGGGTCCAGCGCAGCAGCGAGCCCGAGTGGGCTGCTTCGGCCTCGACGTTGGCCATGGAGTAGTTGTAGACCAGTGACTGGATGACCGGCAAGTACAGCTTGCCGGGGTCCGCGTTGGAGAACCCGGCGTTGCGGTCCGGGTTCCACTGCATCGGGGTGCGGACGGCGTCGCGGTCCTCGAGCCAGATGTTGTCGCCCATGCCGATCTCGTCCCCGTAGTACAGGAACGGGCTGCCGGGCAGGGACAACAGCAGGGCGTTGATCAGCTCGATCTCGGACCGGGAATTGTCCAGCAGCGGCGCGAGCCGCCGGCGGATGCCGATGTTGGCGCGCATGCGCGGGTCCGGCGCATACCAGCCGAGCATCGCAGCCCGCTCGTCCGCGGTGACCATTTCCAGGGTCAGCTCGTCATGGTTGCGCAGGAAGGTGCCCCACTGGGCGCCTTCGGGAATCGCGGGGGTGTCCTTCATCGTCTCGATGATGGGCGCGGCTTTCTGGTCCCGCAGCGCGTAGTAGAGCCGCGGCATGATCGGGAAGTGGAACGCCATGTGGCATTCCGGTTCCTCTTCGGTGCCGAAATACTCGACGACTTCGGCGGGAGGCTGGTTGGCCTCGGCAATAATGACCCGGCCCGGGTAGCTTTCGTCGACCATTTTGCGCAGCTTGCGGAGGAACTCATGCGTCTGCGGCAGGTTTTCGCAGTTGGTTCCCTCTTCCTCGAAGAGGTAGGGGATGGCGTCGGCGCGGAAGCCGTCAATGCCCTGGTCCAGCCAGAACCGCACGACGTCGAAAAGCGCGTCGATGACCTTGGGGTTCTCGAAGTTCAGGTCCGGCTGGTGGCTGAAGAAGCGGTGCCAGAAGAACTGCCGGCGGATCGGGTCGAAGGTCCAGTTGGATTCCTCGGTGTCCACGAAGATGATGCGGGCGTCTTCATATTTCTCGTCCGTGTCGCTCCAGACGTAGAAGTCGCCGAAGGGACCGTCCGGGTCCTTCCGGGATTCCTGGAACCACGGGTGCTGGTCTGAGGTGTGGTTCAGCGGCAGGTCGATGATGACGCGTACGCCGCGGGCGTGGGCCTCGGCGACGAGCCGTTTGAAGTCGCTGATGGTGCCGAATTCATCGAGCACGGAGTTGTAGTCCGAGATGTCATAGCCGCCGTCGCGCAGCGGTGACTGGAAGAACGGCGGGAGCCAGAGGCAGTCGACGCCAAGCCACTGGAGGTAATCCAGCTTCTCGATCAAGCCGTGGAAGTCGCCGGAGCCGTCCCCGTTGCCGTCGGCAAATCCGCGGACCAGCACTTCGTAGAAAACCGCTTTGCGGTACCAGTGCGGATCGTGTTGCAGGCCCGGCGCGTTCAACTCATAAGATCCCTTCGAGCTGTAGTGCTGGTTGGGGTTTGACGGGCTGAAACTCACTGGTGGTGCCTCCGGATGCTAAGAATGTGCGCTGGCTCGACATGGGCGTCCAGCCGAACGTAGTTGTACTCTCCCCATTCCCAGCTCTCACCGGTCAACAGATCATCCACCATGAAGCGGCTGTTGTGCGTCAGGTCCTCCGGGTCCAGTTCCAGCGCCGCCAGATCCAGCGTCACCGTGCTCTCGCGGATGCCGTGCGGATCGACGTTGACGACGACGATCAGGGTGTCCTTGGTGCCGTCGGGGAGTGTCTTGTGCTTGGAATAGACGACCGTGGCGTTGTCCGTGCTCTGGTGCACCGTCAGGTTCTGCAGGTCCCCCAGGGCCGGATGGGCGTGCCGGATCTCGTTGAGCCGGGTCAGGTACGGGGCCAGCGTCCGGCCGGACTCGGCCGCCGCGTCCCAGTCCCGGGCCTTGTACTCGAATTTCTCGTTATCGATGTACTCCTCGGCACCGGGCCGGGCCACGTGCTCGTAGAGTTCGAAGCCGGCATAGACGCCCCAGATGGGGCTCGCGGTGGCCGCCAGCGCGGCCCGGATCTTGAACGCCGGCGGGCCGCCGTACTGCAGGTATTCGGTCAGGATGTCGGGGGTGTTGACGAAGAAGTTGGGCCGGAAGTACGCCGGGGATTCGTGGCTGACTTCCTGGAAGTACTCCTCCAGCTCTTCCTTGGTGTTCCGCCAGGTGAAGTAGCTGTAGGACTGCTGGAAGCCGGCCCGTCCGAGCGCGTGCATCATGGCCGGGCGGGTGAAGGCCTCGGCGAGGAAGACGACGTCGGGGTGCTTTTTGTTGACTTTGGCGATCAGCCACTCCCAGAACCACACAGGTTTGGTGTGCGGGTTGTCGACGCGGAAGATTTTAACGCCGTGGCTCACCCAAAGCAGGACGATGCGCAATATCTCGTTGGACAGGCCCGCCGGATCGTTGTCGAAGTTCAGCGGAAAGATGTCCTGGTACTTCTTCGGCGGGTTCTCGGCGTAGGCGATGCTGCCGTCGACCCGCGTGGTGAACCACTCGGAGTTGCTTTCCACCCAGGGGTGGTCCGGGGCGGCCTGCAGAGCAAGGTCAAGCGCCACTTCCAGGCCCAGTTCACCGGCCCGTGCCACGAAGGCGTCGAAGTCTTCGAAGGTGCCCAGATCCGGATGGATGGCGTCGTGGCCGCCTTCTTTCGCACCAATGGCCCAGGGTGAACCCGGATCGTGCGGTCCGGCCAGCAGGGTGTTGTTCGGGCCCTTGCGGTGCTGGATGCCGATCGGGTGGATGGGCGGCATGTAGATGATGTCAAAGCCCATGGCCGCGACGGCGTCGAGGCGCTTCGCGGCAGTGTGGAACGTGCCGGAGGTCCATTCGCCGGTTTCGTGGTTGCGGACGGCGCCCTCGGACCGGGGGAAGAACTCGTACCAGGCTCCGCGGCCGGCGAGTTCACGCTCGACCAGGAGGGGGTACTGCTCGGAGATGGTGACCTGTTCGCGGATGGGCTGGCGTTCGACGACGGCGGCCACCTCCGCGCTGAAGCCGGCGGCGAGGCGCTCCTCGGCGCTCTTGCCTGCGTTGTTAAGTCCGACGACGGCCATCCGCAGCGTCCGCCGGTCGGCGGACGGGCGGGACGGGTCCTCGGACGCTTCGGTGAGCAGCGCGGCGCCCTCGGCCAGCATCAGCTCGACATCGATGCCGGCTTCCACTTTGACTTCGGCGTTGTGGTGCCACGTGCCGTAGCGGTCGTGCCAGGCCTCGATCACGAAGGACCAGGCTCCGGTGCCGGCCGGGGTCATCAGGCCTTCCCAGCGGTCCGTTCCCAGGCCGCGCACGCCGCGGGCCGGGGCCAGCCGGACGCGCTGGCGTTCCTTGCCGCGGGGGTCGAGCAGGACGGCGCTGACGCCGAGCTGGTCGTGGCCCTCGCGGAAAGCGGTGGCACCCACCACCAGGGTTTCGCCCACAACGGCTTTGGCAGGGAATTTCCCGCCGTCCACCACAGGCTGCACGGCGGTAATCGGAAAACGGCCAAAGCGAAGGCCCTCCATAATCGGGGCCTTGGGCTTCTGCTTGGACACGGCACTGGTTCGCGAGTTAGTTGTCACAGGCTCGACGTTATCGATAAATCGGCCGGAATGCTAAGGCTGCTCCCTTTTTCCGGGCTGTTTAAGGGCCCCTGCCCGTCATTTATGCAAAAGAGACCTCAACCGGTTCCGAGCCTCCGACTTGTCGGTTAGTGTTTCGCAGGTGAAGGCAATCCGCAGATTTACCGTCCGTACCGTTCTTCCCGAGCCGATCCGGCCGCTGGCCCGGCTCGCCACCAATCTTCGGTGGTCCTGGCACCGGCCGACGCGCGCGTTGTTCGAAGGCTTGAATCCGAAAATTTGGGCGGAAAGCGACCACGACCCCGTGACGTTCCTCGGGCTGGTCAGCAGGGAGGAACTGCAGCGGCTCGCCGCGGACCTGGACGTGGTGGAGCGGGTCCATGCCGCGGCCGCGGACCTCGACCGGTACCTCGACCAGCCCCGCTGGTACCAGAGCCTGGGCGCGGACGCGCCGGCGTGCATCGCCTACTTCTCCCCCGAATTCGGTATCACAGAGGTGCTGCCGCAGTACTCCGGCGGTCTCGGTATCCTTGCCGGCGACCACCTGAAGGCGGCCTCGGACCTCGGCGTGCCGCTGATCGGCGTCGGGCTGCTCTACCAGGCCGGCTACTTCAAACAGTCACTATCCCGCGACGCGTGGCAGCAGGAAACCTATCCGGTGCTTGACCCGGACGGGCTGCCCTTGACCCTGCTCCGCGAGGCCGCCGAGGACGGCAACGGCAAGCCCATCCAGATCTCGCTGCCGCTGCCCAACGGCCGCCGGTTGCTGGCGCACGTCTGGCGTGCCGACGTCGGACGCGTGCCGCTGCTGCTGCTGGACTCGAACGTGCCGGGCAACGACGAGGCCGCCCGCGGCATCACCGACCGCCTGTACGGCGGCGGCGGGGACCACCGCCTGCAGCAGGAGCTCCTGCTCGGCATGGGCGGGGTCAAAGCCCTCCGGGCGTTCCAGCGGCTCACCGGGGCCCCCGCCCCGGAGGTATTCCACACCAACGAGGGCCATGCGGGGTTCCTGGGGGTGGAGCGGATCCAGGAAATGATGGCCGCGGCGGAGCCATTGAGCTGGGACGAGGCGTTGGCTGCCGGCCGCGCGTCCACCGTGTTCACCACCCACACACCGGTCCCCGCCGGCATTGACCGCTTCGAGGTTTCGCAGATCCAGCACTTCTTCGACGCCGGACTGGCTCCCGACGTTCCGGTGGCAAAAATCCTGAACCTGGGCCGGGAGGACTACACCGACGGCAATCCGTTTGTGTTCAACATGGCCGTGATGGGGCTCCGGCTCGCCCAGCGGGCCAACGGCGTGGCCAAGCTGCACGGCGTGGTATCCCGCGGCATGTTCTCCGCGCTGTGGCCCGGATTCGACCACTCCGAGGTGCCCATCACCTCGGTCACCAACGGCGTGCACGTACCCACGTGGGTGGACCCGCGGGTGTCCGCGCTGGCCCGCGAACAGTTTGGCTCGGACGCCGAGACGCAGGGCCGCTGGGACCTCACGTACAACGTCAGTGACGAGGACGTCTGGGCCCTGCGCCGGGAGATGCGGGTCTCGCTCGTGGAGGACGTCCGGCGGCGCCTCCGGGCGGCCTGGAAGAAGCGCGGCGCGGCCGACGCCGAGCTCGCGTGGACGGGTGCGGTCCTGGATCCTGACGTTCTGACCATCGGCTTCGCCCGGCGGGTGCCCACCTACAAGCGGCTCACCCTGATGCTGCGCGAACCCGAGCGGCTCAAGGCCCTGCTGCTGCACAAGACGCACCCGATCCAGCTGGTTATCGCAGGCAAGTCGCACCCGGCGGACGATGCCGGCAAGAAGATGATCCAGGACCTGGTCCGGTTCACCGATGACCCGGCGGTGCGGCACCGGATTGCGTTCCTGCCCAACTACGACATAGCCATGGCACGTACCTTGTTCCCGGGCTGCGATGTCTGGTTGAACAATCCGCTGCGTCCGCTCGAAGCCTGCGGCACCTCCGGCATGAAAGCGGCCCTCAACGGTTCGCTTAACCTTTCCGTGCTGGACGGCTGGTGGGATGAAATGTACGACGGCGAGAACGGCTGGGCGATTCCCACCGCCAACAACGACGCGTCCCCCGAGGAACGCGACGACATCGAAGCGGCGGCGCTGTACGAGCTGCTGGAGACTCAGGTGGCGCCCCGTTTTTACGGACTCACCGTCTCGGACCGCGCGGGCGCGGCCGGGCCCTCAGCGCCCGGGCCGCAGGCCGTTCCCACGCACTGGGTTTCGATGATCAAGCACACCATGTCACACCTGGGCCCGGCGGTCTCCGCGGACCGCATGCTCAAGGACTACGTCAACGTGCTGTACCGCCCGGCAGCGGTCGCCGGCCGGCGCGCGTCGGCACACAATTTCGCCGAGGCCAAAGCCCTCGCCGCGTGGGTGTCACGGGTCCGGGCCGCCTGGCCGCAGATCCAGGTGGAACACGTCGACTCGGTGGGCGTTTCGGAAGACCCGCAGATCGGCGACATCCTCCAGGTCAACGCCTACATCGCCCTGCACGAGCTCAGCCCGGACGATGTGTCCGTCGAAGTGGCCTACGGCAAGGCGGAGGACAGCGATGAACTCGCCGACATCACCTTGGCGGAGCTGAAGTCCGTGGAGGACCTCGGCAAGGGACGGCACCTTTTCAGCGGCACCGTCGTGATCGACCGGTCGGGTTCCTTCGGGTACACCGTCCGGGTACTTCCCAAGCATGCGGGGCTGGCATCGAAGGCGGAACTGGGCCTGATCGTCAACGCCTAGGAGTCTGCTGACTAATCCGCTGGGTGCGGCGTCGCCTACGTGCGGTAGATGTTGATGGAGTGGGCCTGCACCACGTCCCGCTCCCCCGCAGCGACCCGGACGCCCTGGCGCCGGTCGTGAAGCTCGGAAGTGGTCAGGCGAAGCTCAAAGAGGCGCGTACCTGTGCCTTCCACTTTGTTCAGCCGCGGCAGTGTGACCTTGACGTCGGCGGCGCCGCCGTTGACCACCACGAGCCCGTCGACGTGGCCGTCGTCGGAGCCGAGCAGGAGCTGCACTACACGGTGGCCCGGGTCCTGCCAGCGTTCGCCGGCCATGGGCTCGCCGCGCTCGTCGAACCAGTGGAAGTAGGACTGTTTTTCCCGTGTCGGGTAGTCGTGCGGTTGGCCGGCGAGGAACTCCTTGCGAAGCCGGATCACGCGTTTGGTGGTGCGCAGCATGGAATGGGACTCAGGGGTGCTGGTCCAGTCGATCCAGGTGATGGGGTTGTCCTGGCAGTAGGCGTTGTTGTTGCCCTGCTGGGTGCGGCCGATCTCGTCGCCGGCGGTGATCATGGGGACGCCCTGGGAGATCATGAGCGAGGCCATGAGGTTGCGGCTGGACTGTGCGCGGCGGGCGAGGATTTCCTCGTCCTCCGTGGGTCCTTCGAAGCCGTGGTTGTAGCTGCGGTTGTCGCCGTGACCGTCACGGTTCTGTTCACCGTTGGCTTCGTTGTGTTTACGGTCGTAGGACACGAGGTCGGCCAGGGTGAAGCCGTCGTGGGCGGTAACGAGGTTGACCGACGCCAGCCGGGACCGGCCGGAAGGTTCAAACAGACTGGCGGAGCCGGAAAGGGCATCCGCGAGGCGCGCCACCGAGCTGCCCTGCCCGCCGGCGTCGATCGCGGCGCGGTCGGCGAGCCAGAAGCTGCGGACGGCGTCGCGGAAGTGGTCGTTCCAGTCGACCCAGCCGGGCGGGAAGCGGCCGGTCTGCCAGCCGCCGTACCCGATGTCCCAGGGCTCGGCGATGAGCTTCGTGGCGGACAGCACCGGGTCGGCGCCAACGGCAACCAGGAGCGGGTGCCGGGGATCGAACTCGTTGGCGGCGTTGCGGGCCAGCGTCACCGCGAGGTCGAAGCGGAAGCCGTCGATGTGGAACTCACTTACCCAGTAGCGCAGGGAGTCCAGCACCAGCTGGACGACACGGGGCTCGCCGAAGTTCAGGCTGTTGCCGCAGCCGGTGGTGTCCACGTATTTGCCGTGGCCGTCGTTGCGGTAGTAGGTCATCTCGCCGAGGCCACGGAAGCTGAGGGTACGGCCGTCCGTGCCGCCCTCCGCCGTGTGGTTGTAGACGACGTCGAGGATCACTTCCAGCCCTGCGGCATGCAGGAGCTTTACCATGCCTTTGAACTCGTCCTGGACGGCCTGGGCGCCGGCGGCCTGCGCAGCCCCGGTGGCGTAGCCGGGGTGCGGGGCGAAGAACGCGGCGGTGTTGTAACCCCAGTAGTTCGTCATGCCGAGGTTCTGCAGGTGCGGTTCGTCCACGTGGAAATGCACCGGAAGGAGCTGGACGGCGGTGATTCCCAGCGCGATCAGGTGCTCGATCATGGCCGGGTGCGCCAGCCCTGCGTAGGTGCCCTGGAGGTCTTCGGGGACGTCGGGGTGCAGTTTGGTCTGGCCCCGGACGTGCGCCTCATAGATGATGGTGTTGCGCCACGGGATCCGGGGGCTGCGGTCGGTGCCCCAATCGAAGGCGCTGTCCATCCGGACGCTGGTGATAAAGTCCTGGCGCTCGTCCACGGCCCGCCCGTAGGGGTCCAGCAGCAGCGGCTGCACGCCGTCGGCGTCGAAATCCGGGGCAGGCATGGACAGCGGAAGGGCTTCGTGGTCCGGGGTGGCGCGGAAGCCGTAGCGTGACCCCGCCGGCATGTCTTCGACGATGCCGTGGTGCACGCCGTCGGTCACGTTCGGGAGGGTTTTCAATTGCCAGGCGCCGCCGGGGGGCTGGTAGGCGATCTCCAGGGTGGTCACGCCGGGCGCGTACACAGCCGCATTCGCACCGGCACCACGGGGGTCGTCCGTAGCCGGCAGACCGGTGCTTGGAACGCTGATTCCGAGCGGAAACGCCCGTGACGCGTCTACGGTGGAGGCTGTGTCTATGTAGGGTGTGACCATTTGCTTAAAGTTTAGCGGGACCAAACAAATGGTTCCGGATTCTCAGGCGGACGATTCGCAGTGTTTGCACGTTGCTGGTTGCATACTTTAACAAGCGTCGACATGGGAGGTAAAGGTGCGGATTGCACTTGCTCAAATTATTACCGGACGCGACCTGGCCGCCAATTTTGCCCTCGTGGCGGACTACGCGGCGCGGGCCAAAGCCGGCGGTGCGGAGCTCGTGGTCTTTCCGGAAGCCACGATGCGCTCGTTCGGCAATTCGTTGCTGGACATCGCCGAGCCCTTGGACGGCCCGTGGGCATCGAGTGTACGCGCCATCGCCGCTGACCTGGACGTCGTCATCATCGCGGGCATGTTCACCCCGGGAACAGCCGACGACGGCGCCAAGGTACGCAACACCCTCCTGGTCACCGGCCGTGGGGTCGAGGCCAGCTACGACAAGATCCACCTCTTTGACGCGTTCGGCTTCGCGGAATCGGACACCGTCGACGCCGGCGCCGAGCCCGTCACCTTCGAATACGGCGGCGTGACGTTCGGGCTGGCCACCTGCTACGACATCCGGTTCCCTGCCCTCTTCACCGAAAACGCGGACCGCGGCGCCGCCGTGAACATCGTCTGTGCCTCGTGGGGGCCCGGCCCCGGCAAGGCCGAGCAATGGAAGCTCCTGGCCCGTGCCCGTGCAGCGGACTCCACTACCGTGGTCCTCGCCTGCGGCCAGGGGGACCCGGCCAGCCAGGGCATCGAGACCAGGGGGACTGCGCCCACCGGTGTCGGGCACTCAGTGGTCGTCTCCCCCTTCGGTGATGTCCTCGAAGAGCTCGACGCCGCCCCCGGCCTGCTGTTCGCGGACCTGGATCCGGCTGTCGTGCAGGAAGCCCGCGCCAAGCTCCCGGTCCTCGCCAACCGCCACAGGTTCTAACCGCGCAGGAACGACGCTCCCTCACGTGACGTGAGGGAGCGTCAGAGCCGGTACCGGAGTCTTGCCAAGGAGCGCATCGCCGACCGGAGCGGAGTGAGGCCGCCCGCGGCTGTGCGAAGCGAAGGAAGGTGTCTAAGCGACGTCACTACTCCGGTTCCGGCGGACCCGGCCACGACGGCGGACCCGGCCACGACGGCGGACCCGACCACGACGGCGGACCCGTGACGGGACCCCGCAGGACTACTTAGCGGCGCGCTGGCGGGAGATCTCGTAGAGGGAGATGCCCACCGCCATGGAGGCGTTCAACGATTCCATGGCCGAGTCGATCGGGATGGAGACGATCTGGTCGCAGTTTTCGCGAACCAAGCGGCTGAGGCCCTTGCCTTCGGAACCCACAACGATGCAGATCGGCTCGGTGGCCAGGGCGAGGTCGGGCAGGGAGACGTCGCCGTCGCCGTCGAGCCCTAGAACATAGATGCCCATGTTCTTGAAGGCCTTCAGCGTGTTGTTCAGGTTGGCGGCGCGGGCCACGGGAACGCGGACGGCAGCTCCGGCGCTGGTCTTCCAGGCCGAGGCGGTGACGCCGACGGAACGGCGCTCGGGAACGATGACGCCATGGCCGCTGAACGCCGATACCGAGCGGATGATCGCGCCCAGGTTACGGGGGTCGGTGATGCCGTCGAGGGCGACGAAAAGTGGCGCGTTGGCGACGTGGCCCTTCTTCCAGCTCTCCAGCGTCTCCTCGGCGAGCTCGTAGGCGTCCTGGTATTCGTAGGGCGGGATCTGCAGCACGAGGCCCTGGTGGATGGCGTCATCCGTCATCCGGTCCAGTTCGGGCTTGCCGGTCTCGAGCAGCGGGATGCCACGCTCGGCCGCCAGCTTCAGGGACTCCTTGACGCGGTCGTCCATTTCGATCCGGATGGCGACGTGCAGGGCCTTCGCCGGGATGCCGGCGCGGAGGGCTTCGACCACCGAGTTGCGCCCGGTGACGACTTCCTCGGTGGCGCGGCCTTTGGGCCCGGAGCGTGCACCAGGGTTGCGCGGGGCTCCCGGGCGCTTGGCCGCGGAGCGTTCCGCGAGCTGCTTGCTCTTGTGGGCCTTGTGGTACGGGCGGTCCTCCGCCTTGGGAGTGGGGCCCTTGCCCTCGAGGGCCTTGCGGCCGTGGCCGCCAGTTCCGACGCTGGGACCCTTCTTCATTTTGACCGACCGGCGACCGTTGTTGGCCATAAGTTTCACCCTTTTAAATACGCGATTCGTGAATAAGTCTGAACTCCAGTCTACTGACTCGAGTTAAATCCTCGACCGCAGGGGATGACGGGGTCCGGGCTGGGGCCCGGGCGGGTGCCGGGTCAGCCGCGCTTCAGGCTCCAGCTCGCACCGTCCGGGCCGTCCTCGACCACCACGCCGGCGGCGTTGAGGGTGTCGCGGATGGCGTCCGACGCGGCCCAGTCCTTCGTGGCGCGGGCCTGGGCCCTGGCCGCGAGCTGCGCTTCGACAAGGACGCCGAGGGCGGTGTTGCCCTGCTCATCCGCTGCGGGCGCCGAGGCGTCGTTGAGGCCAAGCACCCGCAACATGTCGGTGACGCTGACCAGCGACTGCCGGGCGGCGTCGAATTCGCCGGCGGTGAGGGCTGTGTTGCCGGCGCGGACCGTTTCGTGGAGCACGGCCAAGGCCTGCGGCACGTTCAGGTCATCGTCCATCGCCGCGGCAAAACCGTCCGGAACGGTTCCGTGGCTGCCGAAGACAAAGCCCCCGTCCGCGGAAGCCAGGGTGCGGGCGGCGCGGCTGATGAATCCGTCGATGCGTTCCACCGCTGCGGCGGCCTCCTGCAACGAACCCGGCTGGTAGTCCAGGACGGAGCGGTACTGCGCCTGGCCGAGGTAGTAGCGAACGACGCGCGGCGAAGCCAGTTCCAGCATTTCGGCCGGGCTGACCGTGTTGCCGATGGATTTGGACATCTTCTCGCCGGCGTAGGTGACCATGCCGTTGTGCATCCAGAAGTTGGCGAAGCTGTGGCCCGCGGCTTGGGACTGGGCCATCTCGTTTTCGTGGTGCGGAAAGCGCAGGTCCAGGCCGCCGCCGTGGATGTCGAACCCGGTGCCGAGGTACTTGGTGACCATCGCGGAGCATTCCAGGTGCCAGCCGGGGCGGCCGGCGCCCCACGGCGAGGCCCAGCTCGCCGTCGTGGGTTCCCCCTCTTTGTGGCCTTTCCAGAGCGCGAAGTCCCGCGCGTCCTTCTTCCCCCGCGGGTCGGCGTCCGTGGCCCCTTGCATGTCATCGATCTTCTGGCGGGTCAGCGAGCCGTACTTGTCCCAGGAACGGACGTCGAAGTAGACGTCCCCGGAGCCGTCCGGCGCGGGGTAGGCGTGGCCCCGGTCAATCAGCTGCTGGATCAGGGCGTGCATCTCCGGGATGTGGCCGGTGGCGCGCGGCTCGTAGGTGGGGCGGGAGACGCCGAGGGTGTCGTAGGCCTTGAGGAATTCCTGTTCGTACCGGTACGCCAAAGCCCACCATGGTTCATTCCGGACGGCGCCGGGCCCGTCCTCGAAGTCGGGTCCGAAGGAGTCTGCGGATTTGGCCAGGATCTTGTCGTCGATGTCGGTGACGTTGCGGACCACCGTGACTTGGAAGTCCCGGTACTGGAGCCAGCGGGTCAGCTGATCGAAGGCGATGGCCGAGCGGATGTGTCCGACGTGGGGCATGCCCTGCACCGTGGCGCCGCAGTAGTAGAGGCTCACGTTGCCGGGAACCAGGGGGACGAAGTCGCGGACTTCGGCGGAGGCAGTGTCATAGAAGCGCAGGGTCACCGCTCCAGATTAGCCGATACGGCTTCGGGCCCCCGGCTCACTGACGTGGGCTCCTACTTGCAGAACCCGCCGATCCTGTTGTTCTGCTCGGTGAGCTGTTTGGTCTGCTCGGCGCTGGTGGCTCCAAGGGAGGTGCCCGCCACCTGTTTCATGATGTCCGCCATGTGCTGGATCGGTTCGGCGACTTCGGGCGCCACCTTGCCGGCGACCTCCTGGTAGTGCTGGGAGATCTGCTCTGCCTGTTGTTGCTGGTTGCCGGCGGGGACGAAGGTGTCCTGGTTCAGGAAGGCGCAGCTTTCCTGGATGCTCATCCTGGGCGCTGCGGTGCACCCGCTCAGCAGCAGTCCGCTCAGAACGGCGACGGCGGGCAGCAGCTTTTTCACGGGGGTCTCCTGGTGGGGCGGGGAGGGACGGTCCATTAAGCCTAGGCGACCGGCGGGGGAAACTCCGCGCTGACGGGGTAGACGAGGGCGGTGGCCGTGGCAGCAATGCCTTCTCCCCGGCCGGTGAAACCGAGCCCGTCGCTGGTGGTCGCCGAGACGCTGACCGGGGCGCCTGCGGCGTCGCTGAGGACCTGCTGGGATTCCTCCCGGCGCGGACCGAACTTGGGCCGGTTGGCGACAAACTGCACGGCGATGTTGCCGATCTCAAAGCCGGCGGCGCGGACTATCCGGGCGGCTTCGCCCAGCAGGGTCACCCCGGAGGCCCCGGCGTACTCGGGGCGGTCGATGCCGAAGTGCGTGCCGAGGTCACCGAGGCCACAGGCGGAGAACAGCGCATCGGCGGCGGCGTGCGCGACGGGGTCGCCGTCGGAGTGTCCGGACAGTCCGCGTTCACCGTCCCAGAACAAGCCCCCGAGCCAGAGCGGTTGGGGCGCGTCCTCAGGGGCGTAGGCGTGGACGTCGATGCCGATTCCGGTCCGCGGAAGGACCGGAAGCGGGGTGTTGTGAGTTCCGGACATGCTCAGCCTTCCACCCAACGGACGCCCAGCGGCCCTTCCAGCAGTCCCTCGGCGAAGATCAGGTCCAGCGGAGTGGTGATCTTCAGCGATTGGCTGGCTCCGCGCACAGCATGGACCGGGACACCGAGAAGTTCCACCAGCATCGCGTCGTCGGTGACGGCGGCTGCCTGGCCGGCGTCGAAGGTTGCTGCCGCGTCGTGGGCCCGACGGAGCGTGGCCAGCTCGAAACCCTGCGGGGTCTGCACGGCCCGGAGGGTTTCCCGGACGGCGGTGCCGGTGACGAGCTCCGGGGCGATCGCGGCGGCGTCGCCCGTGGTCGGTTCCACGGTTTTGACGGTATCCACCACGGGAATGACCGGAATAACAGCCAGCGCGCCCGCGGCCAGGGCTTGGGACACCCGGTGGAAGACTGACTCCGGGGCCAAAGCCCGGGCGGCGTCATGGATCAGCACGGCGTCCGTGCCCGGGAGGAGCGCTGCCAGGGCGGCGCGGACCGAGTCCCCGCGGGTGGCACCGCCGTCCACAACGCTAACAACCGGCAGTTGGCCGACGTCGGACGCACCGGCCGCGCCCGGCCGCTCCGTTGCGAGGTCCCGGACAAACGCCTCGCAGACGTCGCGGAGCTCCTGGTCGCCGGGCGGGATGGCCACGCAGATCTGCTGGGCGATGCCTGCTGCGGCGACGCCACGCAGGGCATGGGTGAGGATGCTCTCACTGCCCAGCGGGACCTTGGCTTTGGGCATACCGTAGCCCAGGCGCTGGCCGGAGCCGGCAGCCACGACGATGACCGCGGTGACGGGTGTTTTGGGTGCAGAGTCCATGCGCACAAGACTACGTCCCGGCAGCTCCCCGCCAGCCACTGAGCTATCACTTCGGGTCCTTCTGCCGCCGGTTTAGGGACCGAAGGTGATAGCTCAACCGGAAAGGCGGGCAAAAACGGGCAAAAGAAACCCCGGCAGTTGTTACGCTACCGGGGTTCGATTCGTGTCTGGTGCCTAGGAAGCCAGGACCTCGTCGAGAACGCTTGCGGCCTTCTCTTCGTCGGTCTTTTCAGCCAACGCCAGTTCTGAAATCAGAATCTGGCGGGCCTTGGCCAGCATGCGCTTCTCCCCTGCGGAGAGACCCCGGTCGTGATCGCGGCGCCAGAGGTCGCGGACGACTTCTGCCACCTTGATGACGTCACCGGAAGCAAGCTTTTCCAGGTTTGCCTTGTAACGACGTGACCAGTTGGTGGGTTCTTCAGTGAACTCAGCCCGCAGCACTTCAAACACGTGCTCCAGACCTTCTTTGCCCACTACGTCCCGGACCCCAACAAGGTCAACATTTTCTGCTGGAACTTCAATGGTCAGATCACCCTGAGCCACCTTGAGCTTGAGATACATCTTCTCTTCGCCCTTGACAGTGCGCATCTTGATTTCTTCAATTTTGGCTGCACCGTGGTGAGGGTAAACTACTGTCTCGCCGACCTCAAAAACCATGTGGACATTCCCCTTTCCCGCAGACCAGTTTATCACGATTAAGGCATACGACTGGCACGGATCGCAGCCAAGAACCGCATGAATCCGCGGAAAATAGGCCCAATCGGTGCCGCCAGACCCCTTGACGAACGCGGATATTAGTGCATGGCGTCGACGTTGCCAAGGGCACAGGCCAAGCCCGCTGAGCCGCCCGCGGCCCGCCGGGCCGGCGGCTTTATGTAGCGGCCGAATCAATGTTTGACGTGGATTGCCGATAGGCTATGGCTGAAGAATGTTCCAAGACTCTCAAGGAGTGCGTGACGTGGGTTTCTCTGCGACGAACCGGGGCCAGCGCGGCAAGCTGGCAATGGCAACGGCTGCTCTGGGCCTTGGCCTGCTGTCCGTAACTGGCTGTGGCTACATCAACCCCCAGTCGACCAACGCGCAGTACGCTGCGTCAGATGGAACCCAGGCCAGCGTCGGTCCGCTGCAGCTGCGCAACATGATGATCATTTCCGCCGGGGAGGACAAGCCCGGCCGCGTGATCGGCGCCGTGTACAACTCCTCCTCCGAGGACGTGACGCTGACCATTCTGGGTGCCGGCGGATCGCAGACCCGGATCCCGGTCAAGCAGAACGCCTACACTCTGCTCAACGATTCCACGGACGAGGCAATCCTGAGCACCACAGGCGGCGCGCCGGGTTCCCTCGTCGAGGTCAGCATCCGTGAAGACGCCACCAACCAGAACGCCAAATTCAAGGTCCCGGTGCTGGACGCAACGATTTCTGACTACAAGCAGTACCTCCCGGCCGGCAGCGAGCCCACGGACTCAGGCACGCCGACGTCCACCCCCGCGCCGACGAGCAGCGCGAACCACTAGTCTCCGCACCGTTCTCCACGCAAAGGGAGGCGCACCCGGTCCGGGTGCGCCTCCCTTTTTCTGTGTTTGCTGCCGCCTGTGTTGCTGACGCCTGTGGTGCTGCCGGCTGGGCCGGGCCGTGAGTGCCGGCCCGGCCCACGCCTCCGTGCTTGTCCCGTTTAGGGTTCGAACTTGTAGCCCAGCCCGCGGACCGTGATCAGGTGCCGCGGCGCCGAGGGATCCGGCTCGATTTTGCTGCGGAGCCGTTTGACGTGGACGTCCAGGGTTTTGGTGTCCCCCACGTAATCCGAGCCCCAGACCCGGTCGATCAGCTGCCCGCGGGTCAGCACCCGGCCGGAGTTCCGCAGCAGCATTTCCAGCAGCTCGAACTCTTTCAGCGGCAGGGAAACCTGCTCGCTTTTGACGGTGACCACGTGGCGCTCAATGTCCATCCGGACCGGTCCGGCCTGCACGGTGCTGGCTACCAGCTCCTCGGGCTCACCCTGGCGGCGGAGCACGGCCCGGACACGGGCCACCAGCTCCCGGGATGAGTAGGGCTTGGTGACGTAGTCGTCCGCGCCCAGTTCCAAGCCCACCACCTTGTCGATTTCAGCGTCCTTCGCCGTCAGCATGATGACCGGGACGGAGGAGCGTTGCCTCAGCTGCCGGCAGACCTCCGTGCCTGACTGTCCGGGCAGTTGCAGATCCAAAAGCACCAGGTCAGCGCCGTTGCGGTCAAATTCGGTGATGGCGTCCAGTCCGTTGTCCACCACCTCCACCTCGAACCCTTCCTTGCCCAAAAGGTAGGACAGCGGGTCGCTGAACGACTCCTCGTCCTCGACAATCAGAATCCTGCTCAAGCGGTAGCTCCTTGCTCGTGGGCGCCGGCGGCGTCCCGTCGTGGGGGTTTGGGGTGCTGGGACGGACCGGCAATCGCGGGCCGGGCATCCGCCCGGTTCGCCGGTTCGCGGGGCTCCGGAACGCCGTCGGCGTCCTGTCCTTCCAGCTCGGGAAGCCGGATCGTGAACGTGGAACCCTGCCCGGGCCTGGACCAGAGCGTCACCTCGCCGCCGTGGTTGGCGACAACGTGCTTGACGATGCTCAGGCCGAGGCCCGTGCCCCCGGTGTGGCGGGACCGCGCGGCGTCCACCCGGTAAAAGCGTTCAAAGACGCGGTCCTGGTCCTCGGGACTGAGGCCTTCGCCCTGGTCCGTGACCGAGACGGCCACGAGCCCTTCCTTGGCACGGATGCCCACGCCCACCCGGGTGTTCTCCGGTGAGTAGCGGATGGCGTTATCGATCAGGTTGCGCAGCGCGGTCACCAGCTGGTCCTGGTCACCGTAGACCATCGCGTCCGAGTGTCCGCCCACGACGAGTTCGATGTTCCTGCTTTCCGCTGGCAGCTGGGAGCGGTCCACCGCCTCGGCGACGACGGTGTTGATGTCCACGGCCCGGCCCTGCTTGGCGACGTTGGAGCCCTGCAGCCGGGAGAGTTCGATGATGTCCTGCACCAAGGCTGCCAGTCGGGCCGATTCCTTGTGGGTGCGCTTGGCGAACCGGCGCACGGCTTCCGGATCGTCGGCGGAGGACTCGAGCGCTTCCGCCAGCAACGAGATGGCGCCCACCGGCGTCTTCAGCTCGTGGGAGACGTTGGCGACGAAATCGTTCCGGACTTCCTCGGTGCGGGTGACCTCAGTCCGGTCATCGGCCAGCAGCAGGATGTAATCCTCCGCGATCACGGCCGCCCGCACCTGGACCACAATGGTTCCCTGGCCCAGCGGCCCGCGCGGCAGTTCGAGGAGCCTCTCGAGGATGACCCCGTCGCGGCGCACCTTGGCCGTCATCTCCAGCAGCTGCTCGTGCACCAGGGTATGGCCGCGCACCAGGCCGTAGGCGTACGCGGCGGGGCTTGCCCGGACCACTCCGTCGATCGCGTCCACCACGGCGAACGCCCGTCCGACGGCGGCCAGCACCTCGGCGGCGCCATCGGGAAGCGCGGGTTCCTCGTACTCCACGTCCACTAGCTTTCGCTGCTGTTCGCTGACCCGGAACGCGAGCACACCGAAGACGCCAAGCGAGAGGCCGATCAGGCCGGCGATCACGCCGATTAGCATTGGGTCCACGGCTCCAGCTTATGCTGTGGCCCGCGCCGGAAACCGTAATCTCCCCCTATTGCGCCTGCGGTTCAGCTAACGTTCACCTATTGGGGAGTAACAGTTCACCCGACGCTGGAAGACTGGACAGTTGAAGCGCCGAGAGGTGAACCGAAATGGGCCTGCCGCCGCAGCGGCGGCCATATTTCCAAAGAAAGGACGCACACGTGCGCAAGGTTTTTCAGGAGGAGCTCACCCAAGTGGGTGAACAGCTCGTCGAAATTTCCACGCTGGTCAGCGAAGCCATTGAGAAGGCCACCACTGCCTTCGACGGCGCCGACATCGATCTGGCCGAGGACGTCATCGCCGCCGATGCACGCATCGACTTCCTGCAGAACAGCCTTGATGAGCGCGCCATCGACATCCTCGCCCTGCAGGGCCCCGTGGCCAGCGACTTGCGGATGATCGTGGGCTCGCTCCGGATGAGTGCCTCCCTGGAGCGGATGGGCGACCTCGCCCGCCACCTCGCCCAGCTGGCCCGCCTGCGCTACCCCGCCACTGTGGTTCCCGCCCAGCTGCGCGAGACGTTCAAGAGCTTCGCCGAGCATGACCTGTTGATCGCCCGGAAGCTCACGGCGCTGCTGGAGACCCGGGACCTTGAAGTGGCCCGGGACATCCTGAAAGCCAACTCCGCCGTGAACGACCTGCACTTGAGCGTCTTCCAGGCGATCGCGCGCAGCGACTGGCAGGAGTCGCCCGCGACCACTGTCGACGTCGCCCTCGCCAGCCGATACTTCGAGCGTTTCGCGGACCACGGCGTGTCCGTGGCGCAGAAAGTCACGTACCTGGTCACCGGCGCCTGGCAGCCGAACGGCATCGAACACAGCTGACCCTCCCTGCCGTAACAGCGGCGCAGAGTTCGACGGCGGCCGGTCACCTTGGAAGGTGGCCGGCCGCCGTCGTGTCCGGGTAGAAACTGCGTCCGAAGCTACTTCTTGCCCTGGTTCGCAACGGCCTTGATGGCCTCGGCAGCGGCCGCAGGGTCGAGGTAGGTGCCGCCGGGGGTAAGCGGCTTGAAGTTCTCGTCCAGTTCGTAGACCAGCGGGATGCCGGTGGGGATGTTCAGGCCGGCGATGGCTTCATCGCTGATGCCGTCCAGGTGCTTGACGAGGGCTCGCAGTGAGTTGCCGTGCGCCGTGACCAGGACGGTCTTGCCGGCCTTGAGGTCCTCCTTGATGTCCGATTCCCAGTAGGGCAGCAGGCGGACCAGGACATCTTTGAGGCATTCGGTACGGGGCAGGGCATCGCCGAGGTCCGCGTAGCGCGGATCGTGCGCCTGGGAGAACTCAGAGTCGTCGTCCAGGGGCGGCGGCGGGGTGTCATACGACCGGCGCCACATCATGAACTGCTCTTCGCCGTATTCCGCGAGGGTCTGGGCCTTGTCCTTGCCCTGCAGGGCGCCGTAATGGCGCTCGTTGAGCCGCCAGTCCCGCTTGACGGGGATCCAGCCACGGTCGGCCTTGTCCAGTGTCATGTTCGCGGTGTTGATGGCCCGCTTCAGCAAAGAGGTGTACAGGACGTCGGGGAGGATGTTGTTCTCCACAAGAAGCTCGCCGCCGCGGACCGCCTCGGCCCGGCCCTGGTCGTTGAGGTCAACGTCCACCCAGCCGGTGAACAGGTTCTTGGCGTTCCATTCGCTGTGGCCGTGGCGCAGCAGAATCAGCTTATAAGTCATGGTTTTCATCCTAGCCGAGCGGTCCCCGCCGGCGCCGAGCGTTACAAAGCCCGTGCCTCGGGCCACCGCTGGATCACCCCGCACCCCTCCCGGCGGCAGCATGGGCCGGGAGTGACCCGCGTGTCGAAGGATTGAGTTGGAGGATAGGGTTGGCTCGTGGTGCAGAAAGCTGAGCGGGTGGCGCCCCCGCAGACCCATGTCACGGACAAACGAGGTGCTGCCAAGGCGGCATCCCGCACCGGCAGGCCGGTGGGCAACATCACCCGCGGCACCACCAACCCCAACCGGATGCGGCGCCTGGACCGCTGGCTGGCCGGCCCGCAGGCCTGGCGGCTGCGCACGGCCGCGGATCCCCTCGTCGTCGATCTGGGTTACGGCGCGTCCCCGGCCACCGCCGTCGAACTCTTCGAGCGGTTGTCCGTGATCCGCCCGGACGTGCGCGTGGTGGGCGTGGAAATCGAACCTGAGCGGGTCCGGCTGGCCAAGGAACTGGAACGGCCGGGACTGAGCTTCCAGTTGGGCGGCTTCGAACTGCCAGTGGCCGGACGGCCCGTCCTGGTGCGGGCATTCAATGTACTGCGGCAGTACGAGGAAGCGGACGTCGAAGCCATCTGGCGGCTGGTGCAGGGCCGGCTCGCCCCGGACGGACTGTTCATTGACGGCACCTGCGACGAAATCGGCCGCCGGGTCACCTGGGTGGCACTGGACGCCGGGCGGCCCTTGAGCCTGAGTCTGTCCATGCGGTTCGGAAGTTTCGCGTTGCCCTCGGACGTGGCCGAGCGGCTGCCGAAGGCACTGATCCACCGGAACATCCCGGGCGAGAGAATCCATACGTTCCTGCAGGCAATGGACCAGGCCTGGCTGGAAGCTGCGCCACTGGCCGCTTTCGGGAACCAGCAGCGCTGGACGGCCATGTGCCGTTCACTGCGGGGCTCCGGCTGGCCGGTTCAGGACGGTCCGTCCCGGTGGCGACTGGGCGAACTAACGGTAGGCTGGGACGCCGTCGCGCCCTACCAGGGTCCGTAGGGGCCCATGTTGCGGTTCCCGCCGCGGCCGGCATCCTTCACCGCAGGCCGGACGTCGGCAAGATAGACAGACGCAGCCGTCACGGCGACGAGTCCGAACAATCCCAGCGGGCCGAGCAGGCCTCCGCCGCCGCCGCCCACCACGGAGAGCAGGCCCACAGCCATGGCACCGCCGGTGAGGGCAAGCCAGAAGGTTTTGGTGCGCTTGGATACGGCCTCAAAAGCGTTTCCCTTGTGCCGCAGGCAGTCGAAGAACGCCCACACCTCCAGGGCAAGGGCTACCAGGGCCAGGAGAAAGTAAATCCCGGTTTCAACATAGAAAATAAGCGCGCGTCCGTCCATGCTCCCAGCCTAGCCGCCCAAGCCGGCGAGGGCCTGTTCCAAATCGGCCCACAGGTCCTCGACGTTTTCGATTCCCACGCTCAGCCGGACCAGGTTCTCCGGCACGCTGGCCGGTTCGGCTGTGTGCCGGCGCCGCCGTTCGATCAGCGACTCCACGCCGCCCAAGGAAGTGGCCGGCAGCCAAAGCTTCAGGGCCCTGATCATCCGGTCCGCGGCATCGGCGCCGCTGATGCAGCCCGCGGCCCCCTCCACGGGAGCCATTTCAATGCACAGCACCGAACCGAAGCCCTTCATCTGGCTCTTGGCCCGTCCGTGGCCGGGATCCGAGGGAAGGCCCGGAAACCGGATGCCGTCGACCCGGGGGTGCGTGCCGAGCCGTTCCGCGAGGACCGCTGCCGAAGCCTGCGAGCGCTCCACCCGCAGCGCCAGGGTGCGCAGTCCGCGCAGCGCCAGCCACGCCTCGAAGGGCCCGGCGATCCCGCCGTGGATGGTGCGGTGGTGCAGCAGTGTGGCGCGGAGGCCGGCGTCGGAGGTCACGAGTGCCCCCAACACGACGTCGGAGTGGCCCGAGAGGTATTTCGTCACCGAATGCAGGACGACATCCGATCCCAGGGCCAGGGGCTGCTGCACAAGGGGGGTGGAGAAGGTGTTGTCGGTGACCACCATGGCGCCCGCGGCATGCGCGGCGGCCGTCAGGGCCCGGATGTCCGCGACACCGAGCATCGGGTTGGTGGGGCTCTCCAGCCAGAGCATGCTGGCGGGCCGCCCGTCCGCCGGTGCGAGCTGCGCCAGGACGGCGTCGGTATCGGTGATGTCCACGGTGCGCAGTTCAAGGAAGCCCTTCCCGGCGAGTTCGGTGGCCATGACCAGGGATCCGGCGTAACTGTGGGACGGCATGACCAGCACCCCGCCCGCCGGCACCAGCGACAAGGCTGAGCTGACAGCGGCCAGGCCGGAGGCATAGAGCAGGGCGGGGAGATCGGCACCTTCGAGCTGGCCGAGGGCTTCCTCAAAGGGGTCCCAGGTGGGGTTGGAGTAGCGTCCGTAGCCGCGGTCGCCGTCGCCCAGCGGCCCAGTGCCGAAATACGTCGAGGAGAGCACGATCGGAGGGTTCACCGGTTCATCGCGTTCCCGTGCCGGCCGGCCGGCCGCCACGACGACCGTTTCGGCGGACAGCGCCGCCGCCTGTTCTTCGGTAAGACTCATGGTCACAGGGTACGTCGATGCGCTGCGGAGCCGCCAAAGTACGACGCCGGGGCGAGTTGCTGCCGGCGATAGTCGGTACGCTAGAACAGTGACTACCCAGAACCCCGGACTTTTTATCGCCTTCGAAGGCGGCGACGGCGCCGGCAAGTCCACGCAGGCAGCGGAGCTGGCCGGGGCCCTCGAATCCCGCGGCTACCAGGTGCTGCGGACCCGCGAGCCGGGCGGCACCCCGATCGGGGAGAAACTGCGTTCCCTGGTCCTGGACCACGGCCACGGCCATATCGACGCGCATACCGAAGCCTTGATTTTCGCCGCCTCCCGCTCCGCCCACGCGAGCCAGGTCATCCGCCCGGCTCTGGCGCGCGGCGAGATCGTCCTCACCGACCGCTACATTGATTCCTCGGTTGCCTACCAGGGCGCGGGCCGGCGCCTTGGCACTGCATCCGTCCGCGACCTCAACGAGTGGGCCACCTCGGGCCTGCAACCGGACCTCACGGTGCTGCTCGACGTCGACCCCGGGGTGGGACGCCGCCGGCGCACCGCCGGCGACGCGGCCGAGGACCGGCTCGAATCCGAGGCCGACGAGTTCCACGCCACGATCCGGAACGCCTTCCTCGATCTCGCCGCGGCCCGGCCCGAACGCTACCTTGTTCTCCCCGCCGGCCTGCCCGTTGACCAGCTGGCTGCCCGGATCCTCGACAGGGTCGGATCCCTCCTGCCCCTCCCCCGGGGCGTGGACGCGTGAGCGTCTGGGACGACCTCCAAGGCCAACCCGCCGTCGTGGCGCAGTTGCGCCAGGCCGCGCAGGGTGAAGGCCTGACCCACGCCTGGCTTTTTACCGGCCCGCCGGGCTCCGGCCGGTCCAACGCGGCGAAGGCGTTTGCGGCCGCCCTGAACTGCGACCAGGACGACCTCAGCCGCCGCGGCTGCGGCGAATGCGCAGCCTGCCTGACGATCCTTGGTGAGACGCACTCTGATGTGGCCTTTGTGCGCACCGAGAAGGTCACCATCACCATTGACGAGGCCCGCGAACTGGTCTCCACGGCGGGAAACCGGCCCTCCTCGGCGCGCTGGCGCATCATCGTCGTGGAGGATGCGGACCGGATGGCCGAGCGCACCACCAATGTGCTGCTCAAAGCCATCGAGGAACCCACTCCCCGCACTATCTGGATGCTGTGTGCCCCCTCCCCGGCCGACGTCCTGGTCACCATCCGCTCCCGCTGCCGGTCCGTTGCCCTTCGGCTTCCACCCGCGGCCGACGTCGCTGCCCTGCTCGTCAAGCGCGACGGCGTCGACCCTGCGGTCGCCGAGCGGGCAGCCCGGGCGGCGCAAAGCCACGTGGGCATCGCCCGCCGGCTGGCCCGGGATCCCGACGCGCGGAAACGGCGGCTGGAGACGGTGCGGTTCCCTCTGGACCTGCGGGGGGTCACGGCGGCGGTGCTCATGGCGGAAAAGCTTGTCAAGATCGCCACCGAGGAAGCCAACAGCTCCAACGACGAGCGCGACGCGGCGGAAAAGGCCGCCCTGCTCGCCACCCTCGGAGCCCCGGAAAGCGGGACCCTGCCGCCGGCCATGCGCGGCCAGGTCAAACAGCTTGAGGACGACCAGAAGCGACGCGCCAAGCGTTCGGTGACGGACTCCCTGGACCGTACGCTGACTGATCTGTTGTCTTTCTACCGGGACGTGCTGATCATTCAGATGGGGAACGCCGTGGAACTGGTCAACAGTGAACTTCGGAGCGAACTCACGGAATTTGCCTCGCGCTCCTCCGCCGAAACCACGCTGGCCCGCATGGACGCCATCAACAAGGCCCGCACACGGATCACGACGTCGAACGTGGCCCCGCTTTTGACCATCGAGTCCATGGCCGCCAGCCTCATCTGAGGCCTGACCGCCCTACCCGTCCGGATCAGCATCGTCCCATTTCCAAGGAGAACAGCATGAGCCCACCGTTCCGGCCCGCCTCGAACCGACCCCGGGGGGTCAGGCTGCGGGGAGCTGCCGCTCTGGCGCTCGGCCTGGTGATGGCCCTCGTCCTGTCCTCCTGCACTTTGTTCGGCTCGGGCGGCGGGGGTGCGGGTGAAGCGCAGAAAACAGCTGACCCGTCGATCGCTGCCGCCGCGCCGGATAATTTGCGCAGCTTCTACTCCCAGACGCTCGACTGGACCCGCTGCGAAGGCGACTTTCAATGCGCCAAGGTCACGGTGCCGCTGGACTACAGCAAACCCGACGGCGGAACCATCGAAATCGCGGCCCTGAAGCTCCCGACGAAAAGCAAGGACAAGCTGGGCAGCCTGCTGGTTAACCCCGGCGGCCCGGGCGGCTCCGGCTATGACTTCGTGCGGGATGCCGGTTCCACCAATATTTCCCAGAAGGTGCGCGCCAGCTACGACATCGTCGGTTTCGATCCGCGCGGCGTCAAACGCTCCGCCCCGGTGACGTGCCTGACCGACCAGGAGCGCGATGCCTCCCGCGCCAAGACCTACGACCTCACGACTGACGCCGGGCTCGCCGAAGCCCTGGCCGACAACAAGGCCGTCGCCGCCAAGTGTGCGGAGAAGACCGGCCCGGTGCTTGGCCACGTCGATACTGTCAGTGCCGCCAAGGACCTTGACATCCTGCGCGGTGTGCTCAATGACAGCAAGCTGAACTACCTGGGCTACTCCTACGGGACCTTCCTCGGCTCCACCTACGCCTCCCTGTTCCCGGACAACGTTGGCCGGATGGTCCTCGACGGCGCAATGGATCCCTCCCTCAGCTACGAGGAGCTGACCAGCGGCCAGGCCAAGGCTTTCGAGAAAGCCATCCGGGCCTACGTGACGGACTGCCTCGCCAACACCGGATGTCCGCTGAGCGGCACCGTTGATGATGCCGTCGGCCAGATCCGGGACATCATCAGCGCCGTTGAGGCGGAACCGAGGACCGCCAAGGACGGCCGGACAGTCAACGCTTCCATGTTCGTCAGCGGCTTCATCCTGCCCTTCTACAATGACGACAACTGGCCCGCGCTGACACAGGCCCTGGGCAGCGCGATGAAAGGGGATGTGGCGCCGATGCTCCGGCTCTCGGACTTCGGAGCGGACCGGGAACCGGACGGAACCTACTCCTCGAACTCGACGTTCGCCTTCAGCGCCATCAACTGCCTCGACTACCCGATGTCCTCGGACACCGCGAGCATGCGCGCGGAGGAACAGAATTTGCGTGAGCTCTCCCCCACGCTCGGCTACTACTTCGCTTATGGCGGCGTCAACTGCAAGGACTGGCCCTACCGGAACCTCCGGACCCCGGCACCGGTGGATTACAAGGGTCCGGCCACCATCGTCGTGGTCGGCACCACCGGAGACCCGGCAACCCCGGTGGAATGGGCCAGTGCGCTGCGCAAGCAGCTCGGAACAGCCGCAACGCTGACCTGGAAGGGCGAGGGCCATACAGCTTACGGCCGGTCCAACGACTGCATCGGCAATGCCGTGGACGGTTACCTGCTGGACGGCACGGCCCCCGCGGACAACACCGTCTGCTGAGGCGCTGACTACTCACTTTGACCCGGGCCGGAAGACTCTATTACAGTTATCTCTGGCATGATGCCTCCGGGTCACCCCGACGCGTCAAGCGGTTGCTTCCTTAGCTCAGTTGGTAGAGCGTCTCACTCGTAATGAGAAGGTCGCCAGTTCGATTCTGGCAGGAAGCTCTGGTCTCTATCTATCTATCGGCTCCGGCGCAGTCGCCGGAGCCGATTCTTTTTGCCCCGTTGTGGGTGACGCCTGCCCTTAAGGCGTCCGAGAAGGCACGTCGCTGCCTGGATGGACTACCCGGCCAGCCGTCTGGTGCGCCGGTGAATACCCTCGGTGCCGCTATGAACCGGCGTCTCCTGTTTCGCGCGCGCCCTCAGCGCTGCGTGGAACAGCGCCACCAACAGAGCGTGAGCTCCAGGAGAGTAATGAAGAAAAGCACGACCTTGTTTACCGGTGCGGCCGCGGCAGCCGTACTGTCCCTCACAGCGTCCCTCGGCGCCGTGGCGGCACCCGGCGCAGCGCCGGCGGCGCCCTCAGGCACGTACACCTGCTCGCTTAGAGTCAACGACGGAGTGCCGCCCTGCACATTCCAGCCGGCACCCGCGCCGGCGGCGGTGCCTGTTCCGGCCGCCGCGGCGGCAGCCACCCCGGCAGCAGCCCCTGCCCCCGCGGCGGCGCCCGCCCCCTCCCCCGTCCCGGCAGCGGCAGCGGCCGCACCTGCACCTGCACCCGCACCCGCACCCGCACCCGCCGCGATCGTGCCGGCCGCATCCGTCTCTTCCCTGAAACCGTTGGGTGTACCCGGCGCCTGGTCGCCGACCTTCAGTGACGACTTCAACGGAACCACGCTCGACACCACCAAGTGGTCGAGTTCCTGGTTCGGCGGCGGCACGATGAACAAGGTCAAGACCAGCCCGGCCAACGTTTCGGTCGGCGGCGGCAACCTCTCGCTTAAGCTCTCGGACGCCGGCACCGGCGCCCTCGTGTCCTCAAACCCGAAGGACGCCGCCACCACCGGTTACGAATTCCGCACCGGCTACACCGAGGCGCGCATCGCCTTCCCCGGAAACGGAACCGTCCTGCACAACTGGCCGGCGTGGTGGACCACCGGACAATCCTGGCCGGCCAACGGTGAGAACGACATCGCTGAGGTGCTGAAGGGAAAGTTGACGTCCAACTACCACTCGGCGTCCGGGACCCACAATCAAGGAACCATTGCGGGCAGCTGGGGCAACGCGTACCACACCTACGGACTGTGGCGTAAGGGAAGCGTCTCCGAGGTCTATGTCGACGGCGTCAAGGTTAAGTCCTTCGCCACCGACGACGGCAATGCCGCCCAGTACCTGGTGCTGAACGTGGGCAAGGCGAGTACCAGCACTGCCTACGGACCGGCCTCCGAAATGAAGGTCGACTACGTCCGAGCCTGGCGGTAACAGGCAACGGGCCCGGCCAAGGGGCCCCATCCGGCACACGCCAGGTGGGGTCCTTTTTGCTGCGCGGGCTGGTGGGATCACCGGCTGGCGCTGCGGGCCCTTGTCTTTGCCCTGGTCCCGGTGAACCATGGGCTCATGGAACGGCGGGGTCGGACGACGGCGGACGGCCAGCCTGTACCGGGCGCGACGGGACGCGTTGTGTGGGGGCCGGTGATCGGGTTTGGGCTTGTCAGCCTAGCTGCCGATGCCGTTTCCGACGGCGCCCGGCCCTTGGCTGGGCCTCTGCTCGCCCAACTTGGCGCCTCTGCACTGCTCGTCGGACTCGTGACCGGCGCGGCGGAGGCCGCAGCGCAGGGACTCCGGTTGTTGTTTGGCCCCTGGGCGGACCGCACCCGCCGCTACTGGACATTCACGGTCGCCGGATACGGGCTCACGGCGGTCTGCGTGCCCTTGCTCGCCGTCGCACCCCTGGCCGGGGCGGCCGGATTGCTGGTGGCGTCTGTGCTGATTATCGGGGACCGCGTCGGCAAGGCTGTCCGCAGCCCGGCCAAGACGGTGCTGCTGGCCAGGGTCGCCAGCCCGGTGGGCAGGGGCCGCGGCTTCGCTGTCCACAAGTCCCTTGACCTCGCCGGCGCCCTGCTTGGGCCCGTCCTGGTGGCCGCGGTACTTGCGGTCAGCGGAAATCTGACGGCGGCCTTCGCGGTCCTGGCAGTTCCTGCAGCGGCTGCCATGATTCTGCTGACCTGGCTGCGCCGCCGCATCGCTGAACCGGGCGGACCCCCTCCAGCCGGTGCAGCGGCCTCCGGCTTCGCTACCGGCACAGGCTCTGCCGCCGCGGGCGCAGACCCTCCGGACGTTACCGGGGGTCCTCCGTCGCTGCTCACCGGGGCCTTTGCGCTGTTCGCCGTCGCTGCCTTCTTGTGGAGCGCCGGGCTGGTAGCTTTCGGCGTCATCTCTTTTCATCTCACCACCGCGGCGGCCGTACCGGTGGCAGCCGTACCGCTGCTGTACGCGGGCGCCATGGCGGCGGCAGCGCTGGGTGCCCTTGCCACCGGCGTCCTCTACGACCGGTCGGGCGCCTGGGTGCTCCTCGCACTTCCCCCGCTGATTGCGGCTGTCCCCGTGCTGGCCTTATCGCCGGCGGGTGGATTGGCGTTGGCCGGCGTGCTGGTCTGGGGTGCCGCCACCGGCATCCAGGATTCCACCGTCAAGGCGCTGATCGCCGATCTGGTGCCGGAACTGCGGCAAGGCACGGCGTACGGCGTTTTCGCGGCCTTTGAGGGCGCGGGGGCGCTGGCGGGCGGGGCTCTGTACGGGTCCCTCTATGACGCCCGTGAACTGCTGATCCTGGCTGTGGTGCTGCTGCAGTTGCTGGCGTTCGCGGTGTTGGTGGCGGCGTTGCGCAGGACCGACAAACCGTAGCGGGCCCGGGCACGCCTCTGCAGGGCCCTTTAAATCACCGGTCAACGGGCCCAGACGGACGCAGCGCCCGAATGGCCGGTGATGATGCTCTGGTAGGTGAAGACGACACCCGCAACCGCTGCGAGGACCAGCACCGCCACCCGGATGGCGGGGTGGGTCCGGAGCCGGCCCAGGAACGCGAAGCGCCGGCCGATGGGCTCATAGCTCACCACCAGCGCCACCGCGATGACAGCGAAAAACACCACCGAGACGGTCTTCAGCACGTCGCCTTGTTCCGCATGCTCCCGGATCAGGGCCGATGCCGGACGGGCCTTCTCCAACTGTTCCCCGGCCTCAGCGGTCAGCAGGGAAACCGGAACGAGGAGCAGCGAAAGCACCCCCAGCGGCCAGGCGAGGTAGCGCCGCCAGCGTGGCGCCGCGGCATAGAGGATCGCACCGAGGCCGGCGACGGGTGCCAGGACCACGACGGCGTGGACGAGCAGGATGTGGGCCGGTAGCCCCGCTATTTCGATCATGAGTGCCCTTTTTCTGCGTGCGAACCGCCCTGTGGCGGCAGCTTGGCCGCGCCGGGCTTCTATGATTCTTGCATGGGAGAGCAAACGCTGGCGGACGTTGCGGCACGGCTCTACGCCCTCCCGTTCGATGACTTCATTCCCGCAAGGACGGCTGCCGCCAAGGAGGCCGCTGCCGCGAAGGAACAGCCCTCTCTCGCCGCAGAAGTACGGTCGCTGCCCAAACCGTCCGTGGCGGCGTGGACTGTGAACATGCTCGCCGCCCGGCAGCCGGAGACCCTCCGGGACGTCGTCGAACTCGGCAGGTCGATGCGCGACGCGCAGGCTTCCCTCGACGCTGCGGAACTGCGCCGGCTGGGGCAGGAACGCCGGCAGCTCCTGGGCGAAGCGGTCCGCGCAGCTGCGGCTGTGGCGGCACAGCAAGGGCGGAAAATCAGCGGTGCGATCGCCACGGAGGTGGAAGCGACACTGCGTGCGGCGACGGCGGATGAGGGCGCCGCGGCGGCCGTACAGTCCGGCCGCCTGCTGCGGGGCCTGTCTGCCGACGGCGTTGACGTGGTGGATCTCTCCGGTGCTGTGGCCGTCGCCGGCGCGGGCGGCCCTGCGGCGGCACCGGCGCGCCGGCCGGATGCCGGCGGTAAAGCAGAACAACCCCGGCTGCGCGCAGTCCGGCAGGAACCGCGCAAAGTCTCGTCCTCCGCCTTGGAGCGGGCACGTGCAACTCTCGCAGACGCCGAGAGCGCCGCCCGGGCAGCGGCGGAGGAAGCCCGGCAGCAGCAGGAGGAGCTGGCCGAGTCCACCGCCCTGGCCACGGAACTCTCCGAAACCGTGCGGGATCTGCGCGAACAGCTGGCCCGTTGCGAGCAGGAACTCAGAACGGCCCGGAAGAGGCGGGAACTGGCTGGCGCGCGGGCGCAGCAGGCCGCGCGGGCCGCCGACAAAACCGGCCGTGCCGAGGACCTGGCGCGGGAGCGCGTGCTGCGGCTTGGCAACACGCCGGGGTGATGACCTCAGAGTGTCAGAGCCCGGCGGCACACTTGAAGTATGGAAACCACCCAGTACTTCGAAGTCACGTATCTGGACACCGACTGCGGCCGCATCCGCACTGAGACGTTCGATGACCTAGCCACGGCTGAGCGCTTCGCCAGCCGCCAAACGGCGGAGGAGCACGGCTGGGCCATTGTGGACTCGGTACCGGCGAAGGAAGCCCGCAAGGCTGCCTAGCCCGGTCTCTTTCGACCGTTACACCTCGCAACAGCCGACTTTGGACCGGTCGGCCTCGTGACGGTCATTGGGCAGCAGACTGGGCCCCCACCCATGCCGGGTGAAGGCCCAGTCGCGGTCTATGCCCGCTCCGCTATTCGTCGGACCGGGCAGGCCCGGCGGTCCAACCGGGGTGGCCTAGGCGAAGTCCCGGGGTGGCCTAGGGCGTGTCTCCTAAATGAGGGGGTCGCTGGCTGGAATGCTTGTTGGGTGTCGCGAACATCTGTTTTGAGTGATGGCCAGTGGTCCCGGAT
>NZ_JAXCHX010000032.1:0-38828 GCF_035984855.1 Arthrobacter sp. MP_M4 | reverse complement strand
ACAGATGCAGGATATTCAAAAGGCATTTCATGACCTCCTCGAAGTCACTATCCACCTCTCACATATAGCCGGTCCACCAAGAGGGACCCGGAGCATCCGGACTGCTAACGGGGGCCCAATCAAGGCCAGCGATCATCAGCGCGGACAGGTCGTGGGTATCGTTGCGTCTGGTCTCTTACAGGCGCCCTAGACTTCCGGACGATCAGAGGCCTGGCCACTGCACCCGAGTCCACCGGCTGCATGACCGCGGGCTCTCTGTTCCTGCCCTTGGTGCCGCACTGGCGCTTCCCTTGGTTTCACTTGCCGTTTCCAGCCTAGGCTCCCCTTCGATCGTGGCCATCCCCAGCCGCCGAGCGTTCCTTCAGAATTCGGTTGATTGTCTGGCCGGGTTACGGTGTCTGTCACCCTTCAGTCAGACTGAGCGTTGAATGAACGCTAACCGGGCCGCGTGCTGGCGAATACTCTCCACCCACGCAGCCGGCGATAGCCGACAATCCTTGACGCGAGAGTGTTGTCGAGAGGGGACGCCATAAAAGGAGGTTCGACTCTGACGAGTCTCGCCCACGATCTCTAACCGCTGCCAGCTCGACCACCCCACCCAACTGCCACCGAGTCCCTAGCGCCGTACCGGATGCGGCTGTCGCAGACGTCCACCGAAGGACCATGGGAGTCTCGCTGACTCTCCAACTTCGAAACCTGGGCACTCAGGAACTGTCCGTTTCAGGCGGCTCACAAAACCGTCCCCCGACGCGCCGACCACCGCCAGCGGCCCCGCCACATGCCGCAACGATGTCCTTCCTGCCATCAGTGAATAGCAATATGGCCCACCTGCCATGGACGCCCTCCAGAAACAGCACCTGGAAGTAAGGGAAACAGAAGACTCCTTCCAGGTCCGAGTTGGGAGGATTTGCGGCATTTTGCAGCCGCGCTTCTGACAGAATCAGAGCCACAAATCGGTGATGTTTCCCGGCGGGGGCCCTTATCCCTGCGTCTACGCATGTTCCTTAGCATGAGCAACCTTTTGCGGCACACGCCGTCGTCATCGAAGAGATCCTCCCGTACGGACCGAGGATCGCATGTCCAGGCCATTCCCGCATTTCCCTGCACCGGGACCGGTGCCGGGAGAACGAGAAGAGACGTCCAGAATGCCTCTCCGTCCGTGGCCTTCGCCAAGACGGCGGGCAGGTGTTCCCAGTGAGCGCGCAGTACCCGCGGCGGAAGACGCCCGAAAGCATCCACGCGTCGATGTTGCCCTCCGTGTGCGCCCTGGATGCCGTCTCTACCGGCCAGCGAGTCGACCCGTACTGGGATGAGCTGTGGGTTCCAGGCAGCATGGCGAACTGGACGACGGCCTATGGCGAACGTTATCGCCGTGACCATGGAGCCGCACCCGGCGTCCCGCCGCGCCTCCTCATGGAAGAAGACGAACACCTGCGCCTCCTGACCACAAATCGTGGCCGGGTCACGCGCCAGAACGCTTGGTCCGTCATGCACGCGTACCGCACCGTCACCGCTGAACAGCTCGCTGCGTTCACCGGATGCTTGAAGTTCCTGGACTACCGCAGCGCGCCCCTGGCCGCTTCATTCTCTGCTGATCTCGTGGATCTCGGCTGGTTTCCGGTTCCCCGCCAGTATGCGGGCATCAAGCCCGGCCGCAACATCCTTTACCGGCCGGCAGCGACGGACGTTTTCCGGCGGCTTGTCGAGCCAACCCTGACCGGCCCCGAGGCGCTGACCGTGACAGGCGGCCAGCCCTGGTCCTCCGGCGGACAATACGATAGGCACAACGTCCTGGCAGCCGAGCTAGCCCTGAGAGCCGCCGAGGCGCTGCCCATAGGAACGGTCATGGGCGAAACTTTCGCGTCCGTGGATCTGCTACTCGGCAGCGGGCTTGGGAAGACCGTGAAGAAACCGGACAATCGCCGCGCCGATGGCGTAGTGGTGCGCACCGACGGCCTTCGTATCGCCTACGAGATCACGGCCACCGCCTCACGAGGCCTGGAGAGCAAGGTCCGTCGGTGGGCGGAGGCTCTCGCGGCGCACCCGCTCGAGACGGCGGGGTTGGTTCTCGTTTTCGTGGCTGCCCCGCACCCCGACCGTAAGGACGGAAAGAACCCTCTTACGGCAATCCGCAACGCTGTCGGCAACGTCCTGCGCGACTTCCCTGGAACGGGAATAGACTCGCCCGCCGCACGCATCGGTGTAGCCTCCTGGGCAGACTGGTTCCCTGCCCGCCACGAATTGAGCGTAAATTTCTTCCGACTCGAAGCAGATTTCGCCATAGGTCACGGAAAGGGCGCCGCCAAGTGGGTCCCCCGAGGGCTCCTCGACGAACAGAAATTCGAGCCGTGGAAGACCTTCGACGCGACCGCCGTCATCGACAACGCACCGTTACTCGGAGCCACTCCCCACTGGCTCCGCGAGGCCGGGAAAGACTACACACCCCTCATCGGGAGCCCGATGGACAGGGCCGGTGAGCAGGTCCCTCACCCTGCCCCGGCTAAACCGAAGACAGCCAAAGGACGGCCGCTCGGGTCGGGCGTTGGCCGTGCCGGCGACACTCAGCTTCCGCGGCGCTTGCGGATCATCGGGTAAAACCGACTTAGTCCT
This sequence comes from Arthrobacter sp. MP_M4, assembly GCF_035984855.1. Classification (NCBI taxonomy): domain Bacteria; kingdom Bacillati; phylum Actinomycetota; class Actinomycetes; order Micrococcales; family Micrococcaceae; genus Arthrobacter; species Arthrobacter sp. MP_M4. The sequence continues at coordinate 36,218 of NZ_JAXCHX010000032.1, read as the reverse complement.
CAGTCCACGTTCGCACTGGTTTATGCACCACATTCGCGATCCACAATCCAGGTTCCGGCCCCCTAATCGGGCAGCCTGGGGCGGGGGCACATCGACGATGTCAGCCTCCGCCCCAGGGTTTCACGGCCCATGGTTCCTTCGACTACGGCGACGATGTTTCCGGAGTCATCTTTAGCCCGATATTGACTTGGTCAACCCTCTTCAGAAGGCACCGCTCATGACCACTAAGTTTGGCGTGTGTCGTCACAGCGCCTGGCAGTGGCCGGGCTCGCCCGTAAGGCGTACTGTTCTGCAGCCTGCACCTGCTCGTGGTCGTTGAGCAGCGTCCACGAGCAGGTGCAGTCTCCCACCTGCTGCACAGCCGCGCCCTGTTCAGGAGTCGCTCCGATCGGCTATACGTGTCATGTGATCCGCTGCAACCGCTGCTGCACCTGCCCCGTCGGCGAACCGTTCCGAGAGCGTCTTGATAGCCGTCGCTTCTGGCAGCGCCGCCGAAAACTTCAGGTTCTCCACCATCTCCACAGGGATGCGCGGTACTACGTCGTCGAACGAGATCTCTGCGAGCCTCCCCAGATCCCCCGCGCCGCGCAGAACCATGACGTCGTTGTACGACTGCCCCTCCGCTCCTCCCAGGCCGGCGCGCAGTGTCTCGTTGGCCTTGAGCCCCGCCCAGGTCCAAAGGTGGGTGTCGTGCCCCGACCGCTCGAGAACGAGCCCGTCCCGTGAGACCTGGTTAAACCGCGCATGGCGGACGCGCTCCAGCCACTCGCTCGCTCGCCGTGACAGCGGCACATCTAGCGTTTCGCCGAGAACCACATCCCGTTGCGCTCGCATCATCTCGAACGACAGCGCGATTGCGTCGCTTTGCCACCGGACGTCGCCCTTGTAGGTGACCGGGCTGACGAGGACTTCGAACCGCTCCCAGTTCACGTGCTCGACATGCCAGGCCCGACTGTTCATGAGGATGGGCTTGCCGTCGAGCTTCTCGGAGCCTTCGCGTGGCAACGCCAGTGGTGAAATGAACCCGAGTTCCTTGTTCCCGCTCATCACACGCAGTTCCTTCTCGGCGTTGAATGAGCTGAGCAGGTCCATAAAGTGACGGCGGCCGAAAGACTTCTCGGCGGCCGGCCCAATCATGAGCAGTCCGCCGTCCTCGACGAGGAAGCCTTTGTCTCGCAAGTAACCGAGCACTTCATCGCCGTCGTCCATTAGTCTCAACGATCCCCACCACTCCCGCCATGTGGTGGCCCCATAGGCGCCTTCCTGCAAGGCGAGCGCCAGAAGCTGCTGGGCGGTGAGGTGTCGCGGGTGTGGCGGCGGCGTGACATCTTCGACGAAGCCCCGCTTCCACAGAAGGAGGATGCCTGCGGCCTCGAGCAACGTGTCAGAACTTGTGGCTAGGAACAACGTGTTGCGCCTCGTCCCTGGTCGGCGTCCCGTTCGCCCAAGCCTCTGGAGGAATGAGGCAACAGTTCGTGGCGCGTCGATCTGGATGACGCGGTCTAGGTCGCCGATGTCGATCCCGAGCTCGAGCGTCGAGGTGGCGACGATGACGGTGTTCTGAGTCTCGGCAAATGCCTGCTCTGACCTGCGCCGCTCGTCCGCGGAGAGCGACGAGTGGGACACAAACGTCTCAACGCCGAGCGTGCGCAGCTCGAACGCAAGCTGCTCGCTGACCCTACGTGACTCGCAAAAGACGAGCCGCTTCTCGCCGCGGTGGAGTGCTGCGACGACCTTCGCTGCGTTGGCCACCGAGCCGACGTAGTCGAGCATAACCTCAGGCTCGGGCGCAGATGCCGCTGTCGCCTCCGAGACCACCCGAAGTTCCCGTTCGCCCAGCCCCGTCGCGGCCTCGCCACCTTGTAGCCAGCGCCCGATCTCCTCCGGGTTGCCGACCGTCGCCGACAGCCCGACCCTCTGGATCGGGCGCCCTGCTATCCGTTCCAGGCGAGCCAGAACCCCGAGCAGGTGCCATCCGCGGTCAGAGGACGCGAACGAGTGCAATTCGTCGACGACGATGGCTCGCAGCCCCGAGAACAACCGATCGTGCTCGACGCGTCGCGAGACGAGCATCGCTTCGAGTGATTCGGGTGTGGTCAGCAAGATGTCCGGCGGGTCGGCGAGGATGCGCCTGCGCGCGGTTTCGCCGATGTCGCCGTGCCAAAGTCCGACGCGGCGGCCAAGCCAATCGCCGTACTTCGTGATGCGTGGGTACAGGTTGTTCAGCAGCGCCCGTAGCGGTGTCACGTACAGGACGGTCAGTCCGCGCCACCGCTCCCCAACCATCGAGGAGAGCAGCGGAAAGACGACTGCCTCGGTCTTGCCGCCGGCCGTGGGCGCGATGAGCACGCAATCGGCGCCCGATCGCACGGGCTCAACCGAGGCAGCCTGCAGGGGGCGCAGGTTGGACCAACCCAGCGAGTTGACGACGTGGTACTCGATAGCCTCGTCAAGGCCGGTGCCGCTTGTCATGGTGCTAGAAGCCTATGTCGACGTCGTCGACGGATGACGCTGCGCGCAGGTCACCGCGGGTCTGAGCTTCCCGTTCGACGTCGGTGAGCTCGGAGACGCTGAGCGTGAGCTCGTAGTGTTTGCGAGGGTCAAAGTCCGGGAACTGATCGACGCGATCGAGTACGTCGGCGACCAGCTTCTTCAGGAATATGCGAGGCGCCACCCCCGTCCTGCTGCCGAGTTCGCCAGCGACTGCACCGGCGAGGTCAGCGATATAGGCGTCATCGACGACCGCGTGGATGCGCTCGGCAGTCTCGGTCCCCGTGGCGTAGATGTCGCGGACGCGGCTGCCGAGCTCTACCAACGACTCAGGGGTGAACCCGCGCAGGCGGATCTGCGTCGCTCGTGGGTTGTCGAATCGCGCGTCGGTCGCGAAGTCCGTCTGCAACCGCTGGGCAAGCGGCGCAAGTCGCTGGACGCCTTGATGGCCGTCGTAGAAGGCCGGTGTCCCCGTCATGAGGAGGTAAAGGCCTGGGAAACGGCCGCTGTCGACCTCGTCCATGAGCTGGCGCAGCGCATTGAGCGACTTCTCGCGAACGTCGGATCGCATTCGCTGGAGAGTCTCGACCTCGTCCAGGACGATTACCAGCCCCGCATAGTCCGAGTCGCGCAGCACGGTCAGGAGCCCTTGGAGGAACCCTAGCGCGCCAAAGTGGTCGAGCTCGCCTCGCACGCCAGCCGACCGGCGTGCGCCGGCAGAGACGTGCGGCTGACCACCGAGCCATGCCAGAAGGGCATCCGCTTCTGCGTTGTTCGCACTTGCGTTCATCTGGCGGTACGCACGCAGCGCCATGGCGAACGCGGGTGCTTCCCTTGACACCGATGCGAGGCGCTTTTCGAGCAACTCGTCGGTCCGATCCTCCAGGTCAGCAGCGTCAGCGGGGCCAGCGCCCTGGACGTCCTGTCCGAGCACGTATAACCAGCCGTCGATGACGTCGCTGAAGGCTCCGCTGGAGACGGTAGGCGTCGAAAGGTTCTCGATGATGCGCCGGTATACCTTCTCCAACTTGTACAGCGGCGTCTCGGTGTCGGAGATCTGGATCTCGGCTGTCGCGAAGTTCTTTTTCTTGGCCCGCTCTGTGAGCCAGCGCGAGAAGAACGTCTTGCCGGAACCGTATTCACCCCGGACGGCTTTGAACTGAGCTGCCCCCTGTTTTACCGCGTCCAGCTCGCCGTCGATCGCGGCCTCGAAGCTGCCGAGCCCCACAGCCATGACGTCGAGCCCTTGTTGCGGCACTGTGCCGCGGCGCAGGGCGTTGATGATCTCCCTGCGCCGCCGCGAGCTGATCGCAACCTCCGCCATCACACCACTCCGAACTGGTCTTTGAGCAGGTCGATGTCGAGCCGCAGAGTCTCACCATCGGTGTCGTAGGACAGGATGTCGTAGCCCTCGACGTTCAGGACGCGTTTGACCACGGCCAGCCCTTGCCCAATGCCAGCGTAAGACAGCCCTGCGGCCGACGCGACCGTGTCCTGGTGCGCTCGCCCGCCGCGGTCCACCAGCATGCGCAGCACCACTTCCACGAGCGATCCGGCGCCGGTAGCTGCGCGCCCGGCGAGCCCCATCTGCTCGGAATAGACCGATGACCCAAGCACCCGGGTGACGAGGTCGTCCGACTTCGCCGCCGCTGGAGCATGCAGCCCGTCGGACTCAAACAACGTAGGCACCGCCTTCTCGGCAGCGGGCTTCTTGCGCGTTTTCCTAACCGGGACAGCCGGAGGCGCGGGCGTCGTCTCGATGACCGGGTCGTTCCACCAAGCGGGTGCCTGCGGTGGCGCCTCCTCCCAGCCATCTGGCGCCGACTGCGCCAGCGACCGCTGGTACACCAGCACCGGCACTGTCAGCTCGGCCAACGACGCACCACCGTGGTACCCGGCCCGAGCTGGCCCGTAACGTGCGTCATCACGCCACAGGAGTACGGCCTCGCCGGCGTCGAGCGCCACGCGGTGCCCGCTCACCAGCACCTCGCCATCTTTGACCGCGCCTGAATTTGCCGGTCGCCAGCGCGCATCGCCGCCAGCCACGGAGGACAGCATCTCGGTCCGCCGCTCGACGACGTGGCCGTGGTCTGAGGTGAGCACGACGGCGCGTCCGGCGATCGACGCGGCATTGAGCAGCGCTCGCAGCGGCTCCAGGTCCCCTAGGGCCCAAGGCCGACCGGCAGTGTCGGTTTTGTGCGTCGCGTCGTCAATGGCGTTGATGACCACGCCGACTACGGGGACGGCCGGGTCGGCGATCGCCGCCGCGACGATCTCCGCGAGTTGAGCCCCACCTGTGGCCCGCAGCTCGCCCTTGTGGAACACCCGCGCACGAGGGAACGCCACTGCCAGGCCGGACTTCTCCGTCGTCGAGTTGCCGCCCCGAATCTCGCCGCACAACAGACTTGTGCGCGAAATCCCCGTCATCGACGGCAGCGCAGCTGCCGCAGCAAGTCGGCGCTTGGTGGCGGCCGGGACCCACTCGACGAGCCCCGAACGCCCAACCTCGGTTGCAAGGTCGACGGCGACTGCGCCGCTCATCCCGTCCAATACCACCAGGAGCACGCCGCCGTGGGACCTCCACGGGTCCACGACGGCGCGAAGAACATTCTCAATTCCGAGCGCCGGTCCTTCGGCCAGCAGTTCGGCGAGCGAAGACTCTGCGGGCGAGTCGCCCAAGCGCGAGGCGGCTGCCTCATCGCGCGTGCGGCGCCGAGCGCGCACGCGCTCGATCAGTCGACCATACGCGGCGCCCACCTCCGCATCAGTAGAGCCACTCCAGAGCACGCCGAGGGCCGCGTCGACCCAAGCGCCGTCGTCGAGCTGCCGCTGCAGGTCACCTCCGAAGGTGTACACCTCCTGCTCATTTGTGGCCAGCCAGCGGGCCAGTCGCACGGCCATCCGCGGTGCGAGGTCGTATCCGTCCAGGGTTGCTTCGCGGTGGTCGAGCACTGCCGCCAGTGCCTCCTCGCTCCCTGCCCCGACGTCAAGCGCCTGCCCGAGGGCTCGCAGCCGAGCGGTGAATCCCGGGCGCAGGATCGCCGACCGCTCGGCCCCGGCGGGCCAGCCCAGGTTATCGCGCAGCAGCGCCTCGGCCTGGTCCAGTACCACCCCCATCCGCCCCTCGGGGTCACCCTCTCTCGACAGACGCAGCACAGCGGACACCGAGGCATTGGCGATCTGTCGGGCCTGTATCGGAGTGATGGATCGGCCGCCCACGTAGCGCTCGAGCAACCTGGTGCGCGCGGCGACCTGCTCCTCGGTGAGTTCGCCGGCAGGGTGAGGCCACAGCACGTCGATGGCCAGCCCGAGCGCGAGAGGCTTGACGAGCCCGCCCGGAGCGGCGGCCGTGCGTAGCGCGAACCCGGCGGCGGTGCCGTACTCCCCCTCGGCCCACTCGATCAGGTGGTCTTGCAGCTTCGGATCCACCGCAGACCAGGACGCGCGAGACCCGTGGCTCAGTGCGCTGAGAATGATGACGCCGTCAAGGTCGCCCGAGTCGATCTCCAGCATGTGCGCTAGCAGGCCGCCGATGGCGTGCTCGGCAGTCACGGCGATGTCGGTCGACGGCGCCCAACCCCCGGCAGGCTCGTGGTCGAGCAGAGCGGTGGCCGCCCACTCCAGGCGACGCAACTCGCGGCTGACTTCCCGCGCTCCGCCGAACAGTGCAGGAACACTTCCCCATTCATCGGGGTCCTCGATCTGCTGCCGGTAGGCCCGGGAAAGCACGGTGTCGCCGAGATCGGTGCGTGGTCGGTCGGTGAGCACTACTAGGTACTCGTCGTCGGTCTGCGAGGCGTAGGCGTCGAGTATCGCCAGTTGGGAGATTCCCTCGACCACGCGTACACCCCGACCGTCGATGGTCAACTTCCCGCCGTGCCAGCGGGGCTGGGCGCGCATCACGAGCACGCGCGACTCCCCGCCCTTAGCGATGAGCTCGGTTGCGCGCGACCGCACAAGCGCCTCAGAGACGGCGACGGCACGGGTCACTTCCGTCGGGGCGCTGATTACTCCCACCTCCAGCTCACCCGTAGTTTTTTGCCCGGAACTGGATTGGCCAGCTCGTCGCTGATCTTCCTCCCAATCTCCTGGACCTCGACGACGCGTGCGACCAGCTGGCTCTTCTCAGCTGTCCGCTGCCGCTGACGCTCCTCATCTTCCAGACGGATCCGGTTGAGTTCGGCGACCTTGCGAGCGATCTCCGCCTCGCGCTCCTCCTGCTCGTGACGCTGGGCCTCAAGCCGTTCTCGCTCACGCTGGAGCTGCGCCTCGCGGGCCGCGCGCTCCTCAGCAGCCGTTCGCTCCGCCTCTCCTCGCTGACGAGCGTCTTCCGCCTCGCGGCGATGCCGCTCCTCCTCATCCCGTCGTCGCCGCGCTATCTCGTCAGGGTCGTCGAGAAGCGCCTGGGTCGCCTCACGGGCGGCGGTCTCAAGGGCTGGCTTGAGCGGGGCGTGCAGTTCTGCCTGGCGCCCGACTTCCCGCAGCTGCGCAAGCGCGCGGGCAGCGATTTCCCCGCCGAATGCCGGCAGTCTGTCGATCAGCTCCCAGTTCGCGCCGCGCAGCGCGGCCACGAGGTCGCCGGACGCACTGATCGAAAGGGCGGTGGCTTGCGACTCGGCAGGGAGGTCGAATTGGGCAAGTGCCTCGATCCTCGCCACCGGCCCATCGGCCCCGGCAAGGACGGTGACCAGATCCCGTGCGCGTCTCACCGTCTGCCACCGCGCCGTGGTCTCGTCCAGCCCGAGAGTCTCGGAGTGCGCGGACAGCTCTGCCGCGGCGTCCTCCGTTGTGTGTACCGCTGGTCGGACCTTGCCCATGAGCGCGTCGCTTACGCGCTGCAGCGCGGCGGTCGACAGGTGGTACTCGTCGGCCGCCACGCCGAACAGTGCCTTGGCGCGGGTCAGCGCGACCTGCCACTCCTCCTCGGACGGCAGCGTGGGCTCACGCAAGAGCATGTCCGAGGTCAGCGAACCGATGCCCGGCTCCGGTGTGCGGGCACCGGCGCGGTACCACTCGCGGTCGGTGATCTTCGCCCATGCCAAGACGAGCAGGTCCATTGCGTCGGCCGTCATGCCACGCTCAGCCAGCACGTCCCGCAGAGTCCCGACGGTCACGTCACCTGTGCCCGCGGCGCGCGTGAACTCGTCGAAGAAAGCGAATTGCTGGGCGTCCAGCGCGTAAGTCGTCTCGCGCAGGACCCCGACGCCGTAAGCGGTCACAACGCGGCGGACGCGAGTTCCGGTCGCCCGGTCGACGCCGGCAAGACGACCACCGGCGTCCACAGCCCGGCGCGCTAGGTCAAGCACGGAATTCAGCTCGGCACGGCGGACCTCCTCGATGCCACGCTCGATCTCTGGGTGCTTGGGGTATCGGGAGGTCAGCGCGGAACCCAGCACACCGGCGACGGCGTCGCGTAGCGTCGCCACCGAGGGCTGCATCGGTGTAAACCCGTCGGCAAGAGTGACGAAGTTGGTCCCAGCGACGAAGGTCCCCAGGTTCTCCTCGTTCTTGGCATCGACGCCGTAGGCCTGGCGCAGGAGGGCGGCCAGCTGGCTGCGCAGCGAGTCGCGCTGACCCGCCAGCAATCGGCGCGCTGGCTCGCGGTCGTTGACCGGCAGGTTCGCGGCGTACTGGTCGAACCGGTCGCCTGTGAGGAGGTATTCGAGTTGAACCAGCTTGCCCACGTCCTCCATGCGCTGCGTGGTCAGGAAGTGCGGCACCCATGCGATCGTGTCACTGAGGATGCCGTCCTGCCGAAGCGTATAGATGCGCTCGACGTCGTCGGACGGTCCGCGGTCATCCATGTCGTCGAACGGGAAGTCGACCACGAGCTTCCATCGCCCGTCCGACGCCTTGAGCGCCTCGACGGGGAGCGCGACCTTGTCCCGGATGTTCCCGAACACGACGTCGACTGTCTGCTTCTGGCCACGCCAGATGTGGTCGAGTGTGTACTCGCCCGCGAACGAACCGGCGGCGACGGCCCCGATCTCTGCGACGAGGGTGTCGCGGATAATTCGGCGGCGGTTCGCGTGGGAGTCCTCCTGCGTGACGTGCGCGAGGATCGCGTCGAAGTCCACGCCCGTGAGCTGCAGGCTGATTACCGGGTCCGCGGTCGAGCCGACTGTGATTTCGGAGAACTTGCCTTGCCACTCGTTGGCCAGGGTCACGACCTGCCCCGACACGTTCCCGCCGAACATCGATACGACGCTGCCGAAGTTGAGCGCGGCGAGCTTGGACGCCGTCAAGTCTTTCAGCGACGTGGCCCCGGGGGCGATCGCAGCGACGAGGAGGGTCTTGGCGAGGCGGTCCTCGCGGCGGAACGGGTGGTTGCGGTCAAGCGTCCGTGCGTCCGCATCGCTGACATGGTGCTTGTCCAGCAGGTACGGGAGCATCTTGCCGCGGTAGAACGCGGCTGCCGCCTCGAAGACCTTGACCATATCGTCCGTCAGCGGCTTGGCATCGCCGAGCACGACGACATCGATCAGGTCGCCGACCGGGATGACGTCGCCCACAGTGAGCTCATCACGCCCCCGGTACAGCAGTTCGCTCATGATCTTCAGCGCGGTGCGCTCTCGCTGCATGATCGCCGACAGGGCGACCATTGCGTCCACGAGTGCCGGGGAAAACGGGTAGACCTTCTCGAAGTCGACGGCGCCCGAACCGGCTGCATCAGTCAGCAGGTGTTTCCAGTCCGTCGGGTTGGCACGGACGCGGGCGACGGCAGCGGCGAGGGCCGTCTTTCCTGCCTCTGATTTGGGGATCAACAGGCGCTTGTTGACGATCTCCGGAAGGTCAGCCGCGGCTAGAGGAATCTTGTCGAATCTGTCCTCCCACCACTGGAACGAATCTTCGAGCGCGACTTGCTCGGCGCCGACGTTGCCGCCACCAAGGAACTCCTTCAGTGCTCGCTGCCGCGCGACAAACGAGATCATCGGGATCGCCATCTGGCCCGACCCGGTCTCGACAAGCTTGGCCACCTTGGAGGTCTCGTTCTGGATGAAGGCCGAGTCGCGCAGGTGGTTGGCCAGCCACAGCACCAGCTCGTCGAGGAACAGGACTAAGCCGTCGTAGCCGAGCCCTTTGGCGTGCGCGGTCATGATCCGCAAGCCTTGGTCGATCGGCAGCCACGCCGAGGTAGAGGTATAGGCCGGGAAGTAGGTCTCCACGAGCTTCGCGGCCACCGCTTGCCTGTCGCGGTCGCTCGCCGTGCCGTTGGCGGCCGCGTCGAGCTCGGGGGCGGTCAGCCCGCCCTCGCTCAGGGCACCAAGCACAGGGTCGAAGTCGGCCGCAAATTTCGAGAAGAAGAGCTCGTCGCCCATCTGCCCCCGCAGCGCTTGGGCGTTCTGGAACAATAAGGCGCTCTGGTGGAGCACAGGGGCGGCGGCCTCCGGGTGCTTCGCCTTGACGGTGTTTATGTACCCCGAGAACAGAGCACTCTCGAAGGACTCGGCCCCGATGAGGTGATAGTCAACCGCGAGGAACCTCCTTGCGAGGACGTCCGCATGCTCGGCCACGACAGCCTGCAGCCCCTCCAGCGCACGCGCGTGCGTGTTCCCGGTAAGGAGCAAATGCATTACGGCCATGTAGTGCGACTTACCGGCACCGAACGAGCCGTGGATGAACGCACCCTTGGCGTTGCCGCGAGTGAGCGCGGACTTTACGAGGGTCAAGCCCTCGCCGAACGCCTCGGCGATTTTCTGCGTGACGACATAGTCCTTGAGTGTTTGCTCGGCGGCCGGGACGCCCTCGTGGATGCGCATGACGAAGTCGTCATCATGGACGGCCTCAGGTACGACGATAGCGTCGCGCAGCATCATCGCCAGGGCGCCTGCGGTGGGGGTGCTCATCGGTGAAGACATCCGTTCATCAGGTATTTCGTCTCTTGTCTACTACGGTGTGGGAATCCAAGGTCGATTATGCGCTGCGACGACCCCTCGCCGCCGCTGGGGGACGCCAAGCGTTCACATCGTCGCGGGTCATTTCCAGCTGGGTCAGAAGCTGGTCAATCTGGCTGGTGACCGCCTGCGCCGCACTGGATCCGAACTCCGGTTCGAGCTCGGTGTGCCACTGCTGTAGCCACGGCTCGAGCTCGACCAGCCCGGCAACCATAGGTATCAGGGCTTCGTTCGAAGCACCGAGGGCCTGCTGGTTCAAGATCTCGCGGACCAGCGCGACCGCCCGGTCTCGGTAACTCCAGCCGGCCCAGCCGAGCACGAGGCTGTTGTCTCCCTCGCGTCCGATGCCCGGATACAGCACAAACCGTTCCTTGGGCACGTCGAGCTTCCCGCGGGCCTTCCAGTACTCAACTTTTTGGAAGTCCGGCGTCGAGTACTTCGGCGGAACCGGGATCGTCACCTTCTCCCCCGCGTCCTCGCGCCGCTGCAGATCCCAGATCTCCTGCCACTCGTGAAATTTCTCGAGGCCTGAGGGCTTGTACCGGTATACCCCGAGATAAGGAACGGCTTGAGTTGGCGCCAGTGAGCTGATTACCACCACGAGATCGGGTTCAGAGTTACCCGTCAGCTCTCGTGCCAGTTCGAGCAAGACCTCGTCGTTGCGCAACTGGTCCGCCAGCTGGGCCACCGAACGGGTGCTCGGCCCCTGATAGTCGCGCCACAGCTCCGCATCCTCGAGACGGTCAAGGATCGCCGCTTCCAGCGCCTCCCGGAGCTGATTGCCCCACGGAGCAATGGCCCATCGACGCTTGTACTCCGGGCGCTCGAGCAAGCGAATATTCCGGTCCGACTTCATGAGCGCAAGCCGCCTTTCCAAGAGCGCTCGGTAGTCCGCGGGCCACTCCGCGGGCACGTCCCCCGTCGGAATCGACCCGTGCCTCTCGAACCAGGCGGCACCCTCTCCGCCGCCCTCGACGTGTCGCGCCAACGCAATCTCGAAGGCACGCTGACCAAGGCGGATCGCCTCAGCAGAGGAACCGTCATAGGTCATCGGCTCGTCCACGAGCCCATAGAGCCCGTATGTCGCCCAGTCGAGCTCCTCCTGCTCGAAGACAAGGCGCTCCCGCAACCTCGACGACTCTTCATGCGCTCGGACCAGAGAGCCCCCCAGCCCGCCATCTACACGGCCTCGGAGCCAATCGGCAATTACGGAACTTGGCGTCACCGCGTCAAGCGCACGCGCCAGATCGTCCAGGACCGCACCTCGCGCTCCAAGAAGGCGCTCAGGGAGCGGAAACTCCTGAAGCTTCGTCCCAGTGAAATCGTAGAAGTCCTCCCACGGGGCCAGAGTCTGTCGAGCGCCGCTGGTGTCAACCGTGCTGCCCTTGTTGTGGCTGACCTGCTTGAGCCAGAAACACGCCACAGAGCTATTGAGCACGGCCAACAACTCGAGATGCTGTTCCACGGTCGCGTCCTCCGGCAGCTTGATTACCGGCGCGGACTGCTTGAAGACCTTTCCGCCACAGTCGAGTACGAAGTGGTTGTGCGTCGCCACAGACGCGAACACCAGCTTTCGGGGGGCCACGTTCCTTGCCGGGAACTGAATCGCGTATTCGAACCATCGAAGACCGCGTTGGCTCGGCGTCTTATCGAAATACTTGCGGTTGGAGAGCACGGTCCGTCCTCTCCAGAGAAACCTGGCAAGTTCCACCGATGGCTCAAGTGCAACACCGTCGAGTGCCGTCGGCACTAGACTCACAAGCGACTTCGAAGCGCACCAGTCGCGTATTTCATCGCCCACCACGAATGGAGGTGCACCTACGTCGCGGAGTCTGGCCGCAATACGATTCGGCGCAGTCAGAAATTCGTCGTCACCAGTAATAGCAGAGAACCCGATCGACACTATTTGCGCGCGGAGCTTGCCCTTCGCCGCACCCTCGATCATTGCCATCATCGACCCCGCGCCACCGCCGCTGAGCGACCAAGGGAAGGTCGACAGGGTGTCTCGGCTGAGGTCGGCAACGCTGACGTAGGTGCCGTCGAAGCCCGGGCTGTCGATGTTCGCGGTGATCTCGCTCCAAACAAGGCCCTTCGATGCGTCCTCTGGCGTGCGCGGCTCGCCGCGAACCCCGAGGACTGCCCGCACCTCTCTCGCAACGGGTCGGCGTCGTCGTCCAACGAGAATAAGTGTGGGGGTCCCATGACCCGGGATGTAGGCGCCCGACGTGTCGATGACGTGGGTCAGATCGACAGGGTTGTCGATGTGGTGCCCCGCGAAGAGGTCCTCGATGACCTTCTTGCCGAACTCACGTTTCATGAAAGAGTTAGAGGTGATTTGCCCGACGTGCCCGGCGCCCTGACCCGATCCGCCCCTGATCGCGAGACGGAAGAATAGTTCCATGAACGGCACCGACAGCGCGTATTTGCCGGCGGCCGTTTTGTAGGCCTTTCGGTAGATTTGGTTGAGGACCTTGTCCTTCACGGTGATGTAGGGCGGGTTCCCTACGACGACGTGGTATCGCCCGGGCTTGAGGATGTCGGCGTATTCATCGAGGTCCTCGGTCGCATACGTATAGGTATCGTCCCGAAAGAGAGATTTGGTGACGCCTTGCTGGCCGAGGAGCGAGTCTCCGATAGCCAGATGGAATCCCCACTCCTCTACCCCGACCATGGACTTCTCGCCTGCGGCCAGAATTCCAGCGACAGTAAGGCGGAAACGGGCGATGGCGACGGCGAAGGGATTGAGGTCTACCCCATGGATGGAGTCCATCGCCCTGCGCACACGCTGCTTGCGGTCCGTGCCAGGCGCCTCTGTGGCCCACTGCTGGTTCAATCGCTCGAACGCCCCGAGCAGGAAGTGACCGGATCCGCAGGTGGGGTCGATCAGCTTGAGCCCGTCGACGCCAAATTCGGCGATCGCGGGGGTCAGGGTGCGATCGAGGATGAATTCTTCGACGAACACCGGCGTCTGCAGGAGCGCGTAGGTCTTCTTTGCGTGGTCGGACAGGTCCTGGTACAGGTCGCCTAGAAATCGAGTGTCCAGGCCGGGGTCAGTGAAGTCGTGCACCAGTGCGCCGTCGTCGTAGGTGCGGCGCCAGAAGTCGACGAGGCCCTTTGCAGCCTCGGCGCTGATCTCTGCGGTCCAAACCGGGTTGTGCTTGGGGTCCACGAGCGATGCTCCGGCGGGCTGGGCTGCCAACACGCGGAAGGACTGCTGGAGCCAGTCGCGGTCATGGTGGCTGGTGTTGATGCGGAAGTAGGCGGTCTGGTTCTCGCGTGCGCGCAGGATACGATCGCCGGGCCCGGCGATCCAGCCGACCGGAACGGGCATTCCGTCCAGGATAGCGCCGACGAGCAGATCGTTGTCCTCGCAGAACCGGACGAACGTCGTGGCGAGGATCCATGCGACAGCGGCCTGATCGACTTCGTTATCTCGCCACGCAGTCCACGAGAGCCCGGTACGCTCTCGCCGCAGTGCTTCCGCATGCTCCCCCTGGAGGGTGGAGCCCCAAGTAGTAGTGGGGTCGTCAGCACGCTCCTTCAGGTCGGCCTGCAGGGTTCGCAACTGTGCCTTGAGAGCGGTGAGGAGGGCGGAAGAGTCGATCATGCATAATCTCCGGAGTTAGTGCGCTGAAGTTCAGTGGTCTCGTCGTCGGCGAGCTGGGCCATGTCGCGCGGAAGATCTATCCAGCCGCTCGGGCCCAGCGGTACGGACCGGCCTTCGAGGAGCGGGGCGCGGGCGTCGCCGGCCTTGGCGACCAGCAGCCAGCGGGCGGCAGGCCGTTTAGTGCCGGTATCCAGCAGGGTGGCAAGCATGGAGGTCATGCCGTAGCGCACCAGCGGGCCGGCATTGGTCAGCAGAAGCGGTCGGTGTGAGTTGAGCCGTTCTGCCCAGACGGGTTCCACCGACGTCTGGACGACACCCTCGAGCGCCTTCCACTGCTTGCTGTCACGGTCCAGGGCGTCATAGCCGAGCAGACCGCTCCAGATGCCGCCGGCATTCTCGATCTGCTCCTTGGTAGCGCTGATAACGAGTTCGGCGACGTCGACGACATCGATGTCGAACTTCGAGGCCAAGGCCCGCGCGGCGGCGACGTAACGCTTGGGCGCGGCGGTGAGAGTGAGCGCCGAATGCCTTTCGAGCGATTCAGTGAGCTTGCGCGCGATCTCGGCGGCAGGTGTGGGGGCGAACTGAGTCGTCGACACTGTGCCCGTGGTGGACAGCGCGGTGCTTTTGGGCTCATAAATACCGTTCCGGTTCACCAGCTCGGGGTACAGCTCGCGCATGAGAGCGTTAAGCCGGTCGGAGCCCGGCAGCGACTCAGTCAGGTGGGGGAACCGCGCGCTTAGCGTGCGCCGGACCGCCATCTGGCTGATGGAGCGGCCCGGCTTGCCGCGCATCGCGTGCTCCAGTGCCGCCTTGATGGGCATTTCGCGCGGGTACAGCTCCTGGAACCCCGACACCGCCGCCGTCTGGCTCGCAGCCGCAGCCAATCGCAAGAGGCGCGTTTCGGTCACCTGAAACTGGACGGCGCCGTCGAGATCCTTGACGACGCCACGGAGGGCGGTGATCGCCGTACTGGCGGCGACAACGCCACCGGCAACCAGGTCGTCGGCCTTGCTGCCGAGCTCGCCGGCCAGGTCGGTGAGCAGGTCTGCAGGCGAGGCGGCTCCGCCCTCCTCTTCGGTCACGGCGTGCTCGCTCAGTGCCAGCAGGTCGACCTTGGCCCCAGCACGGCGCCGAAGGACGAAGGCAGGATGGCTGCCGCGCGCGTCGAGCTCTACGATCGCCCGTACAAGGGCAGTGCCGTAGGTCGAACGTGCGGCACCGTCGAGCGTGGAGCCACGCAGGGTCAGGAGCGCGGCGACCGCCTCGGGCACGGTCGTGACGCGCCCGGCATTCGCGACGATCCTGGTCAGCTCGGTGCATGCGGCGAGGAACGGCTTGTCTTTCGACCACTCGCCCACTGCGTCGTCGAGCATGCTGGTGACGCGTTCACGCGAGGTCTGGAAGCTAACCGCAACCTCGGCCGCCGTCGGCCACGGGGAACCGTCGCCAAGGCCGAGGAGGCCGTGCGCTAGCGGCTTGTCCTCGGCAGCAAGCATCCCGAGCAGGTTGTCGACCACACGGTCGACGCCGAGCGCTACCTCGACCCCTGGAGCAGGCTCGGCGGGGCTCAGCGCGGTGCGCCACTGGCCGATTCGGGCCTGAATCTCCTTGCGGTAGGTTTCCCCCAGGCCGCGAATGCCGTTGATCTTGACTGGGTGCACGCCGAGCACGTCACCAACCGTCACGACCCCGTCGAGGCGCCGCAAGGCAGACAGGGCGTGCGCTGACAGACCGGACTGTTCCAGTGACGTCTCGAGCGTGACCTTGGAGGCGAGCTCGTCGTCCTTCTGCTGAGCGTCGACGTCCAGGGCGAGGCTTGCGAAGACATCGCTCCAAGCGTGCAGCAGGTCCTCGACGTTACCGAACCGCTCTTTGACGTCCGGCGACAGTGCCTTACGGAACAGCTCGGCAAGAGGAGCGCCCACGGCTGGGTCGAACGACGTCGGCTCGACCACCGGCCGATCGGCCGTACCGGATGGTGCACTCGCGCCATTGGGCCACCAGGGCAGCACGCCGGTCGCCATCTCGAACAGCGTCGCCGAGACTGCCCACAGTTCGGCCGCCCGGTCGTAGCGAGTGCGACGGCCCTTGCCGAGGTACGGGTCAAGGTAGCCGGGCGTTCCGGAGGCAATATTGTCCAGCGGCTCGCGGGCTAACGAGAAGTCGAACAGGGTCAGATGGGGCTTGCGGTAGCCGGGATCCGGGGCGATGCCAAGGTTCGCGGGCTTGATGTCCCGGTGGAAGATGCCCTTGACATCGACCAGGTAGGCCATGGCCTCCAGCAGGTCGGTCCCCCAACGCTGCAGCTGCTCCAGTGTCGACTGGCCTTCCTTGACCAGACGCGTGGCGAGAGTCTCCCTGCCTGCGTCGGACATCAGCAGGACGTTACGGCCACCCAACTCGAGCGTCTCGACGAGTCTGACCACGCGCGGGTGCTCGAGCCCGCCGAGCACCTCCGCCTCGACGTCGAGTCTGCGTCCGGCCGCGTCGTCGCGGGCGATCTTGAGTATTAGCTCCTTGTCGTCGTCTGCGGCGTCGTCCAGCACCGCGATGGCAACGCCCGACGAGCCCTCGCCGCGGCGACCGACCACAAGGAACCGTTCGCCGATCATGTCGCCGGTCCGGGCGTCGAGCGGATCCTCAATCTCCACCGGTGGGGCCTGGTCGTCAGGTCGGCGCACCTCGTCCCAAGCCATGCGGACCAGTAACAGCGCGTCCTCCACCGAAGCCGGGCGCGCGGCCTCGTCCACGGAGGTCAAGTCGGCCACGACCTCGGCAAGCGTGTCCGGAAGGGCTGCGGTCACCGCCCGGGGATCGAACCGTCCCGCCCGCTGCTGGAGTTCCTGGACCTCGACAATCGTCGTCCCCGGCGCCTTGCCCGTCAGAATCAAGAACGCCAATGCGCCGAGTCCGAACACGTCCAGGGGAGCGCCGGGCACGTCAGTGACCGACTGGCGCGCCTCCGGTGCGAGCCACACCAAGTCTACCGCACCTGCGACACCAAGCAAGTCCGTCACGCCACGGCTGATGACCGTCCAGCCCGTCGAAATGCCCGTTTCGCGGTCCTTCTGCGCCGAGTACCAGTCACGCACTTCGAGTCGGGGACCGGCCGGCGAGGGACGCACCCACACCCGCTGAGGTGACAGGGCGCGGTGGAACAGATGGCGGTTGTGCGCGAACCGGAGTATGTCCCCAAGCTGCTCGACCATGGCGACGCGGTCGTCAAGCGTGAACGCGGCGCCTTCGTCGGCGAGGAAGGCGTCGAGCGGACGTTCAGCATCCTGGTACTCGAAGACGAGAGCGGGACCGTCGTCGGTCACCAGGAACTGCTGGGGAACCGCGATCCCCTCGTGACGGATGCCGAAGGTGAGCTGGTATTCGCGCTGGGCAAGTTGCTCGATACGCTTGCGCTCCGATAAGGACGCTTTGGGCGGCACGTCATACAAGCGCAGTCGCTGCCTAAACTGAGGCAGGTTCGGGTGCGTAACAATCACGTCCTGCCAGTCGACGCCCTCGGCCACGGCGTCGGAGTCAGCGACCGCGAAGTCGCCGACCATCCTCGTCTTTGGAGTCGGGCGGAAGTCCGCCTTGTCGCACAGGTGCCGCACAAGCTGGGCACGCTGCGGGTCGATGAGATCCTTCGGGTTCTCCGGCGGCGTCGCCAGGAACTCGCTCAAACGCTGCAGCGGGGGTTTGGAGGTGACGTTGTACGTATCAAGCTTGATCACGCCTGCACGGCCCGAGGCATCGACCGCGAACGTGGATCCCTGCCCGTGGAGCACGACGAGCGCGTTGACCCACGGGACGGCGCGCTCCATATGCGGGCTCGACGTGTACGACTTGAGCAGCGAGGCGAGGCGCTTGCCCTTGCGGTCGGTGACTAGGAAAGGGTTCGGGTGCGTCTTGCCCGGCTGGTACCAGCGCTGCGAGTCGCCGGTGATGGTCCCGTGCCAGCCCTTGAGCTCCACGCAGAAGAAACCGACCGGAGTCAGCAGCAGGACGTCGACCTCGGCGGTTCGGTTGTTCAGGTCGATAAAAGTCAGGTTGACCCACGCAGTCGTGCGCCCGTCGTCGGGCAGGACCTCGCGGAAGGCCTCGAGCGCGGCCGCCTCTTCGGGCGTCGCAGGCGGGCCCATCACCTTCCAGTGGGGCGAATCAGCCTTCATCGATTTATCGGTGCTCCAAATTTGCGGTGCCGGATGTTGCTGCAGGCTAGCGCGCTGCACCAACAGCTTAGTTCGGGATGTCGGGCGCGCGATTCACGGCGCGCGATGGTGCGCAATGGTGTCGCCTTTGCCTCGGCGGGCGCGAACGTGCGGGTGGGCTGCTTCTGCCTCTCCGACTTCGACCTGCTGCTCAAGGCCCATTGCTGGCTGTCGTTGGTCGACTCGGAGTAGGTCCGCAAGCTGGCCCGAACTGCGAAAACGCGCTCTCGGAGCTGTTGGACGCAGCTGGCCGCTGATGGCCTCGGCTGAGAATCTAGCCGACTATTGGCGGGCTTAGACCTGCTGCCGATCCAGCTGACAGGGTGCCGTGCGAGATGGACAGCGCGGCCAACGCGGTCTCTGCCCGCTGTCGGACGGAGATAAGCCGATCTAGCAGACCGGATCGCGTTGCGCGTGCCCCATCGATCTCGTCAGCCATCGCGTCGATGCGCCGGAACTCCGGGCCGAAAGTGTCCTTCAAGTTGGAACCGACCGCGCGGAGCGCAGCAACCACAATGCCGTCTGCTTGGGCCAATACCTCGTGGATAATGCTGCGGCGACGCTCTGCCCGTGCCTGCTCTTCTTTGACGGCCGACCGCTCCTCGGCAACTACTCCGTACGCCTCCAGTCCGATTGAGATTGCGACCCCGCCGACCTTCGCAACTTTTCCGATCTTGTTAGCGGTCCGGACCGCTTCCCAGGGCTTGAACTTCTTACCGAATGCCTTACCGACTGTCAGCACAACCTTGTGCCCTGTGCTGCCTGCGGCTGCCTTCGTACCGCTACCCGCACCCCAGAATTCGTGGAACTGCTTGAGGTACTTCGACAGGTCGCCTGCCCAGCTTGCCGGAGGGGGAAGCGGAGAACCCCCTGGCCGAACCTCCACGTGCCGCGCTTCGAAGCCGCTGGCTTCCCGGTCACCGAGTCGGACCGAGGTGCGGCCGTAGGGAGAGGCTTCGATCTCCAGGACTTCGGAGGCGAGGTCGTCAAACTGGACTTCGAGCACCTGACGTACTTCATCCTCAAACCGATCCAAGGCAGCCCGGAGGTCGTCGTTGAGTGCTGTCATGTGCCCGTCCGCGGCCTCGTCGAGGGCGCCCTCGGCCCCGCTCTGTTCGTCGCGTTCGATACTGTCGGCGAACTGCGTGGCGGCGCGCACGGCATGCGCTCGGAACTGGGCTGCGCGCGCTTCGAGCAGATTATCGAGATGGATCCGCTTCTTGGAAAGCGCCGAACGTTGTCTGGCAAGAACGGTGAGCGCGGCCTGTTCATTGGGGTCATCTGTGAGGTCGGCAGATGCTTCGAAGGCAAGCGCGCCGATGAGCTGCAGCGGCTGACTCAGCTTGCCCAGCTCTCCCTGTTGGCTAGCGAAGCGGTTGATGAGAGTTGCGACACTGCCCAAACCCGACGCCTCAATAAAGGCGTTCGAGGCGGTGGGATCAGAAGCCGCAAGGTCAAGGCCGTCGAGGTAATACTGGCCGTCACACTCAACCCATGGAATCTGTTCGAACGGGCCGAGGGCTTCCTTGATTGCTTTATCGCGCACACCTTCGTCGGCCTCCATCGTTCCTGCCTTAGTGACGACAATCAGTGTCTGTTGGGACTTGCCGAGTCGGCCGAGAACGTCTCGGAGACGGTCAGTGAGCACATCGTCGAAGAGCTCGACCGTTACTGCAAATAGCACGAGATCGGCCTTTTGGAGTGCCTTTTCGGCTAGGTCGTCGTGGTGCGGGCGGCCTGCATGCACGCCTGGGGTGTCTACAAGGCGGACGTCGCCCTCCCAGTCGAACTCTTCCACGGCGTCGGTGGTCACACCCGATCCGATCACGACGCTGGCGGCGCCGTCGGTGAGCGCCTTGATGAGAGTCGACTTGCCGCTGCTGTACTGCCCGGTGAACACCAGCAGTGGAGTTGAGTGGGAGTCGACCGACAGACGGTCGAGCAGGGGTTGCGCGACCGCAGGATCGAGTTCGCCGAGAATGCCGCGAAGCTCCTTGCCCAGCTCCCTGGTAGCGGCGGACGATTCTTTAAAAAGGTTCACGCTCATAACCCCGATCTCCTTCTGGTGCTCTCGATGCGGATGTTTCTGCCGATGTGGGACGTCAACGCGTAAGACCATGTCTCCGTGATGGCTGCGGGGAGATCATCGTTCACGCAGACGGTGGCGGAGGCTGCGTCTGCCCTCGATAGGCGCGCTGGCGCGTCGACAAGGCCGAGTGCGTAGGAGAGCGAACCCGCCGCCTCGCCGCCAGCGTCGCGGGCCCTTCCGCCGGCCAGTCTCTCCCCGACGTCTGGCGGGTACAGCCATGCCTCCGAGAACGCAGCGTCCTTGAACTCGGCGAGGATGCAGACCCCAGGCACCCGTGTCGCCCGCTTCAGGGATCGTGCCAGCCGTTCCCGGCCCGAGATTCGAAGCAAGGCTGACGTCGTCTCCTTGTCCAACTCTCGAATCAGCGCATGCAAGCCCTTGCTGTGCTGAGTCGACCGGTCCGCCAACCACTCGAGTCCTGCCGAGCGGTCTTCGCTTTGAGCGCGCGCACTGGCAAGGCGGCCACGGAGCACGTCGAGTCGCTCGTCGACGATCCGTTCGAAATTGCCCTTGAGCTCGTCGAGAAGTGGCCCGATCTGCCCAGCCACCTCGTCACGTCGTTTCCGCAACACACCGTCTTGGCCCAAGACCCAGCTGTCAACGAGTCCCTTGAGGGGATTCAGTGCCGCGCCGACGCCTGCTCCTACGATGCCACCGACGATGGTCGTGACGATCGCTCCGGGGCCGGACGCCAACCCGAGATTCAACCCGATCACAGCACCCAATTTGACACCGGCTAAGGCGGCACCAACACTTACTGCCGCGATTCCCGCCCGCGCCAAACGGTTCCCGAGCACCGAGTCGAATCCGGTGAGATCCCGCAAGGCGAACTGGTCAGGCGAAACACGGGCCCACTCGGCGTCTGCCTCGGTGAGCGTCGATTCCACATCAGCCCTCAACTGCGAGAACCTGGCGTCCAGCGTCTCGTTCAGCTCCGCCTGCAACGCATCGATTTCCCTCTTCCAAGCTTGCTGGAGCAACTTTCCAAAGTCTGTCAACGAGAGATGCAAGTCACGGCGTCGTCCGACAGCGATTGCGATGTCGGAGACCATGCCTTCGCGTGCTAAGCGAACAACGCGGGCCAGCCGCGCCTGAATGTCCTCGTTCAGTTTCCTATTGTGGTCTGCCTGCGCTCGGCGGGTGGTCGATCCCTGCGCCAACGAAAGCATGAGGCTGTCGACCTTTCGGCGCTGTCCGTCGACCACCCTCAGCGCTCGACGGCTTTCGCAGTGAGTGACGTACTCGCGGTTCAGGGCATCGGTGAGGTCATCGATGCGGCTCGCCTCGTGGAGCTCAACGTCGATCTCACCACCGTGTGCCAACGATTCGGTCGCAGCGAGCGCGTGCATGTAGACCACGTCGAGAGGCTCGACGGCGACTGCTGCCATGTGACGCCTAAGATCATCGACCAGTCCCTCGCGGTGTCCGAAAACGCGCTCAGGGAACTTCAGCAGGTTCAGCCGGCCGACACCTTTGAGGGACTGGCGACAGTTGAGAACGACGATGATCGGCTTCCCGATGACACCGAGGAGGCGAAGCGCACGCGCTGTCTCTTCCTGGATTGAGTCGCTACTCGCGACCCACAAGATGAGATCCGCGTCATACGCAGCGCTGAACGCCAAATCGAAGTCTTCGGCTCCATCGCGTGCGCCGACGCCGGGCGTGTCGACGACCTCGATGCGGTCGGACGCCCGCGGGGTCGCAACGAAGACATCGCGTGAAAATCGTTGACTACCGTCTCCGATCCTGTCGAAATGTGAGCCAGACAGCGCCGACAGGAGCGATGACTTGCCGGCCATCGTCCGCCCCATCAGGACAACGCGCATCGGCGCGTTGAAATCGTCGGTTGCTTCTTGCCAGGCTGCCCATGACCCGCTGTGGGCACTGGTTAAGTCGGAGTCGATACCATCGAGCTCGGCCTCGTCGAGCAGTGCCTGATCGCGGATGGCCCCAGCTTGAGTGGCGAAGGCTGCCACGGCTTTCCGGATCGACGGCCACGGGTCTGACACCACCGGCTCTGCACCGAAGAGCACAGGGAGTGCCGACGGTAGCCACTTGTGGCGGGAAGGCACGTCGCTCTCAATCACGCCCCGATCCTCTCATAGGGGTCCGACAACGAATGAACGACGCTCGCCGGACCCTTCGTCAAGCTCAACGACCGCGAGCCTGGACGTCGTTTGTTCCCGTA
The DNA here is from genome assembly GCF_035984855.1 of Arthrobacter sp. MP_M4. Classification (NCBI taxonomy): domain Bacteria; kingdom Bacillati; phylum Actinomycetota; class Actinomycetes; order Micrococcales; family Micrococcaceae; genus Arthrobacter; species Arthrobacter sp. MP_M4. Next base: position 13,741 of record NZ_JAXCHX010000032.1, on the reverse strand, counting down.
ACGGACTTTGGGTGGGGCCAAGGAGTCCGAACTCCTGACCTCTTCGATGCGATCCGTCGCTAATCTCAGCGCGGACGGATCACATCGAAGAGGTCGGCATTCCTCTCGTCGAGTCTGAGTGGATTCAGCCGATGTCTGCAGGAACTTGTTCAACCGGCTCGGATTCGGCTTTGGGTGCGAGCCGGTCCAAAACCGTGGTGTAGTCCGCCACGTCCCTCAGCCTCTCGATGTAGGCGGCGTGGGTCATGGAGACGTCGGCGTGACCTAGCATGGCGGCAGCGGCCCCGTCGGTCAGCTCCCTGGCGAGAAGGGACGCAACCGTTCGCCGAAAGGCGTGCGGAGTGATGACTGCCGTGTTCTCCATCTTGGAGGCGGTCAGCGCGGAACGCAGCTGCCTCCGTACGCTTGACGCCTGAACGTAGGTGCCGGTCCTGGACCAGAAGAGGGCCCCCGCTTTGTTGTTTTGCGGGGATTCGAGGCTTCGGCGGATGAGTACGTCGACGACAAACCGAGGCACTGGGATGACCCGCTCGCTGCCGCGGCTCTTGAGGAAGCTCTGGCGGTACTTGGGGCCGTGACGAGGCTCCACCAGCGTTCCGGTGAGTGCGATCTTTCCGACGTCGCCTGACAGGTCGATGTCTTCCAAACGGATTGCCAGAACCTCCCCGATGCGCGCCCCGGTGCCGATCAGAACGTCAACGACGTCTGCCAGTACGTTGCTCGGGCGGGGACCGAATTGGCCGGGTTCTGTCCGCCAAATCCGGACAGCCTCGCGAACATCGTGCAGGGTAGCCGCGCTCAAGCTAACGGGCCTCTTCCGCGGCCTGTTGAGCCGATCGACCTCACGTACCGGATTGCCGCCTACGTACAAGTCGTGCCTGATGGCGTAGGACATGATCTGCTGAAGCACCGTTTTTGCCAGCCGCGCATTCGTGTGCCCCTTCCCTCCCACGACCAGCGACCGCAAGAAGCTGTCACAGGTGGAGGTGCTGATTTCATTGATCTTCAACGCGCCGAGCGCGGGCTCGATGAGTCGGTAGATGAGCCCTTCGTACTGGTCCCACGTCTGGCGCCGGATCCCGCCCGTGCTGCCAGTCGCGACCATGTTCCCGTTGTCGTCAACGACGACCTTGGGAACCTCGATACTGGCGAGAAACTTCTCGGCGACGACGTTCAGCGAGGAGTTCGCCGCTACTCGTCCAGCACGCTGCTGGTGCTCTTTCATGGACGCCAGCAGGGCTGTCTCTGCCTTGCCCTTGGTCGACCCGAACTTGCTGTAGGTCCGCGTGACACCGTCCCAGCCGCGGAACCGACAGCTGGCCCGCCATTTTCCCGTTGCCTCGTCCTTCTTGGCGCTGACCGTTCCCCAGGCGCCAACCGGCAGGCTTGAGCGCCCCATCAGGCCGCAGCCTTCGAAGTCTTACCGATCCAAGCCTCAACGGCGGCTCGGTCGTAGCGGACGACGCTATAGAGCTTCAGAGCCGTCGGCCCGATACCGGCGGAGCGCCAGTTGCGGAGGGTCTTGGGAGCCACCTGCAGCCACACGGCCACTTCCTCGGTGGTCAGGAGCTGCACTGCCTTGCCTTGGTCCGTTGCCGGTCCCAAGGTCTTTCTGCCTGTCTGCATGGCTTTCCTATGCGGCCCGAGAGCCGACGGGGGTGTCCCGTCTTCCTGAAAGCGTGTCGTAAGCGTGTCGTGCCCACTTTTTAGGCATAAAAAACCCCTCCGTTCCGGGCAAAATCACCGGAAAGGAGGGGTTCGAAGGGCCCCCTGTCGGATTCGAACCGACGACCCCCGCTTTACAAGAGCGGTGCTCTGGCCAACTGAGCTAAGGAGGCATTCCTGCGCCAGGCCCGCGCCGGGCCTCGCGGGCCTGGCGCAAGTGCGCTAGATAAGGTTAGCCCACGATCGGCCCGGGGATAAAAACAGGCCCGGCTCCGGAAGGATCCGGAACCGGGCCTGTTGTTTGCCGGCAGGGTTCCCGGTTACTTCTTGGCGTCGATCGCGGCCTGCAGGAACTGATCGAACGGGGTCTGGGCACTGTCGCCCTTGCCCCACTGCTTGCCTTCGACCAGGACCGTCGGCGTTCCGGTCACACCGATGGATGCGGCCTGCTGGGTGGCGTATTTGACCCACGGGCGGTACGTCTTAGCTTCCACGCAGGTGTCGATGCTCTTGGCCCCGGCGTCGGTTGCCATCTTCTTCAGATCCGCATCGGAGATGCCGGCGCTGCCTTCAGCAGGCTGCTTCTCGAAAAGCATGTTGACGAAGTCGGCGTACTTCTCCGGCGACTCGTTCACGACGCAGGCCGCCGCGTTGGCTGCCCGGGAGGAGTAATTGGTGGTGGAGCGGGTGTCAAGGAAGCCCAGCGGACGGTATTCCACGGTGATCTTGCCTTCGTTGCGGAGGTTCGTGAGGGTCTCGTTGTACTGGGTCTCAAAGTTCTTGCAGACCGGGCAGATGAAGTCGATGAAGAGGACCACCTTGACCGGCTTGCCGGCCTCGGCTTCTGCGCCGGGGGCGGTAATCTCAGCCGGCGGGGTTTCCGCCGGAGCGGACAGGTCGGCGATCCTGACTGTGCCGGGCTCGGTCTTGGCCACCTCGGAGTTCGCCAGGAGGGTCACGCCGCCGTAGATGTTGCCGTTGGCTGGTGTTGGACCCTCCTCCGCGACCGGGGCGTTTTTTTGAATGTTGGAGGTCACCACCAGCGCCACCACCACAATGATGGCCACGACGGCCGCAACGATGCCCCAACCAATCAGCAGCTTGTTGCGCTTCTCCTTCTTCAGCTGCGCCTCACGGATTTCACGGGCTTTCTCGCGGGCCGCGGCAGTTCGCTCTGACTTGGACTGACGGGGGTCGTTAGCGGGGCTCATTGGTTCCTCGGGTCGATCGGCCGGTGACATCCACTTCGGTGGCAGTTCATCATTTTAGGGGAGAAAACTGGGAACTTGCGCTTTCAACTTTCCTCCCCGCCTACTAACGGACGAATAGCCCAGAAGATTCCGCGCGGCTAGGGTGGATAAAAGCCATGAGCGAACCCCAGGGGGCACCAATGCAGGCAGCCAAACAGGCCGAAACGGATCCGAAGTCCGAGGGCGCGAGCAACACCGATCCGGACGCGCAATATGACTTCATGGTGGTTTCCAACCGCATGCCGGTCGACCGCTGTGACCCGGAAGAGCCCGGCTGCGAAGGCGGCTGGCGCCGCTCCCCCGGCGGCCTGGTCACTGCCCTTGCGCCGATGATGACCAAGACCGACGGCGCGTGGGTGGGCTGGCATGGCGCCCCGGACGAGCAGCTCCAGCCATTCAGCCACGGCGGCATCGACCTCGTGCCGGTCCAGCTGAGCACCCAGGACATCGAGTTCTACTACGAGGGCTTCTCCAACGCCACGCTCTGGCCGCTCTACCACGACGTGATTGCTCCGCCGGAGTTCCACCGGACGTGGTGGGACTCCTACCGCAAGGTCAACCGCCGGTTCGCGGACGCCGTCATCCACCACGCCGGCCCCGGCGCCACGGTGTGGGTCCAGGATTACCAGCTCCAGCTCGTTCCGAAGATGCTCCGCGAGGCGCGTCCGGACCTTAAAATCGGCTTCTTCAACCACATTCCCTTTCCGCCGCCGGAGATCTTCGCCCAGCTGCCGTGGCGCCGGGCCATCATCGACGGACTGCTGGGCGCTGACCTGGTCGGCTTCCAGCGCCCCAGCGACGCCGGCAACTTCATGCGCTCCGCTCGCCGTTTCCTCGGCGCCAGCGTCAAGCAGCAGCAAATCCACGTCAAGGGCACCGACGGAAAACCCACCCATATCGCCCGCGCCCAGGCCTTCCCCATTTCCATCGATGTCAAGCAGATCAGCGAGCTCGCACAGAACCCCGAGATCGTCGAACGCTCCCGGCAGATCCGCCGGGACCTCGGAAACCCGAAGACCATCCTGCTCGGCGTCGACCGGCTTGACTACACCAAGGGCATCCGGCACCGGCTCAAGGCCTACGAGGAACTCCTGGCCGACGGCAAGGTCACCGTGGAAGATGCCGCCCTCATCCAGGTCGCCAGTCCCAGCCGGGAACGGGTGGAGCAGTACCGCCTCCTCCGCGAAGAAGTGGAGGGCACGGTGGGCCACATCAACGGCACCTACGACACCATGCAGAACACCGCCGTGCGCTACCTGAACCACAGCTACCCCGTCGAGGAGATGGTGGCGCTGTACCTGGCAGCGGACGTCATGCTCGTCACCGCCTTGCGGGACGGCATGAACCTCGTGGCCAAGGAATACGTCACGGCCCGCACCAACAACGACGGCGCCCTGGTGCTCAGCGAGTTTGCCGGTGCCGCAGACCAGCTCAAGCAGGCGCTGCTGATGAACCCGCACGACATCGACGGCCTCAAGGACACCATCATGCGGGCCGTCAACATGCAGCCGGCCGAGGCGGGGCGCCGGATGCGTGCGATGCGCAAACAGATCCTCGATCACGACGTCGACCTCTGGTCCTCGGACTTCCTGAGCGCCCTCGAAGAGAAGGTAATCCGCGATGACTCCTGACCCCTCCCCCGGGCAGACGCCACTCTCGCTCTCCCCGGAGCTGCTGGAGGCGCTGCGCCGCGTCGCCGGCACCGAACACCTACTGGTAGCGATGGATTTTGACGGCACGATGGCACCGCTCGTGGACCACGCCGGCGACGCCCGCGCCCTCCCCCGCTCCGCCGCAGCCTTTGCCGCGCTTGCCGGCCTTCCGCGGACGACGACGGCCCTCATCTCCGGGCGGGCGCTGGACAGCCTGCGGGCGGTCGCCTTTCCCCCGGAGAAGACCCTGCTGATCGGAAGCCACGGCGCTGAAGCCTGGCTGGGCCCCGGCTCCTCTAAACTGGAACTCGATGACGCCCGCCGGGCGCTGCTCGCCGAGGTCCGGCACGAGCTGGAGGGGATCATCGAGGTAGCTCCGGGCACACTGCTGGAGGACAAGCCGGCCGGCGTCGTCCTCCATACCCGCCTGGCCGAGGACGACGTCGCGGAGGACGCCGTCGCCGCAGCCCGGGCCGTCCTGCAGGACAAGTCCGGCGTTTTCCTCAAGGCCGGCAACCGCGTGCTGGAGACCTCGGTGATCCACGCGTCCAAGGGGGAGGGTGTGACCTTCCTGCGCCAGGCGACCGGTGCGACGGCCACGGTTTTCGCCGGTGACGACACCACGGACGAGGACGCCTTGGCCAGCCTGCTGCCCGGGGACCTTGGCGTGAAAGTGGGCCTGGACTTCACCCAGGCGCAGTTCCGGATCGAAGCCCCGGCCCATGTCTCCGAGCTGCTGGAAGCCCTGCTGAGGGAACGGAAGCGTGCCCTGGGCATGTGAGTGTTCGCGGCACTGCGGGCCCAACGTAAGCCCAATCACGTGTGAAATCGCCAACATTTCGCCCCGTTTACCAAACATCTGACATACTCTTGTTGTGATGTGGCGCACAAGTACCGTGCGGCATCATTGGATACTCCCGGCTTCGGCCGGGGAGTATGCGCACGACCAGGTGCTGAGAACTGAACAACAACTGAATTAACAATTGAACAATAAGACCATTCACTACGGATCGTCCGGCACGTACCTGCCGGTGAAGGGATTGATAACTGTGGCTACAGTTACTTTTGACAACGCAACACGTCTGTACCCGGGCACCGAAAAGCCCGCTGTTGACAAGCTCAACATTGAAATCGCCGACGGCGAATTCCTGGTCCTCGTAGGACCCTCCGGCTGCGGCAAATCGACCTCCCTGCGCATGCTTGCAGGTCTTGAGGACGTCAACTCCGGCCGGATCCTCATTGGCGACCGCGATGTCACCGACATCCCGCCGAAGGACCGCGACATCGCCATGGTGTTCCAGAACTACGCCCTGTACCCGCACATGACGGTCGCAGACAACATGGGCTTTGCCCTGAAGATCGCCGGCGTCAGCAAGGAAGAACGCGCCGAGCGTGTCCGTGAAGCCGCCAAGCTGCTGGACCTCGAGCCGTACCTGGACCGCAAGCCGAAGGCCCTTTCCGGCGGTCAGCGCCAGCGTGTGGCCATGGGCCGCGCCATCGTGCGCAACCCGCAGGTCTTCCTCATGGACGAGCCGCTGTCCAACCTTGACGCCAAGCTCCGCGTGCAGACCCGCACGCAGATTGCGTCCCTGACCCGCCGCCTGGGCGTCACCACCGTCTACGTGACCCACGACCAGGTCGAGGCCATGACCATGGGCGACCGCGTCGCCGTGCTGAAGGATGGCCTGCTGATGCAGGTCGACACTCCGCGCAACCTGTACGACAAGCCGAAGAACGTCTTCGTGGCCGGCTTCATCGGCTCCCCCGCGATGAACCTGCTGGAACTGCCCGTCGTCGACGGCGGCGTCCAGTTCGGCGGCACCATCTACCCCGTGCCGCATGACGTCCTCGAAGCGGCCACCGGCAAGACGGTCACCCTCGGCTCCCGGCCGGAAGACCTCGAGACGGTGTCTCAGGGTGAAGGCCTGCAGGTGGAGGTCGACGTCGTCGAGGAGCTCGGCGCCGACGCCTACGTTTACGGGCACACCATGCTGGACGGCACCAGCCACGACATCGTGGCACGCGTCGACGGCCGCCGCCCTCCGATGAAGGGCGAGACCATCTACGTCCGCCCCCAGTCCGGCCACGTGCACCTGTTCGACACCAAGACGGGACTGCGCCTGGGCGATTAATCCCCACCGGCCCCATGACCTTGCACCGCGTCGGCCAAGGAACCCTGCCGGCGTGGGCCACGGCAACGCTGCGCAACTGACGGCGGTCCTCCTATGGGAGGGCCGCCGTCAGGCGTTGAATAACCCGGCGGCCGGCGTCCGTTAGGGCAGCGGCGCCCAGTACGGAAGAATTGGCTCATGACCGAGGAATACGCCAGCACCGAGGAAAACAGTGCCCAGTGGCACGACGAACCCACCGACTACGGCCAGATCGGCAAGCTGCCCCGGTTTGAAGCCGCCAGCGCCAATGACAGCAAGGCCTCGATGGCCTCGAGCTCGCTGAGCATTACCGCTGCCGCCACCGAGCCCGAACTCCTGGACCTGCCGTGGCATATCGCCCTCGAGGACTGGCCCGCGGAACACCTTGCCGCTCTCCCGCGCGGCATTTCCCGCCACATTGTGCGGTTCGCCCACCTCGGCGGCTCGGTCATCGCCATCAAGGAAACCTCAGAGCACGTGGCCCGCCACGAGTACCACATGCTCCGCAAACTTGCCCGGCTGGACGTGCCCTGCGTGGAGCCGGTGGCCGTCATCACCGGCCGCACCACCCCCGATGGCCGGCCGCTGAACCCCGTGCTGGTCACCCGGCACCTGAAGTTCTCGATGCCGTACCGCGCCCTCTTCTCCCAGATGCTGCGCAAAGACACCCTCACCCGTTTGATCGATGCCCAGGCCCTCCTGCTGGTCCGCCTGCACCTGATCGGCTTCTACTGGGGCGACGTATCGCTCTCGAACACCCTGTTCCGGCGCGATGCCGGCGCGTTCGCCGCCTACCTCGTGGACGCCGAAACAGGCGAGCTGTATCCGGACCTCTCCACCGGCCAGCGCGAATACGACCTGGAGATCGCCCGGGTCAACATTGCCGGGGAACTGATGGACCTGCTCGACGGCGGACTCATCGAGGAAAAGGTGGACCCTGTCGCCACCAGCGAACTCATCATGGACAGCTACCGGCGGCTGTGGACCGAGCTGACGGAAAAGGAATCGTTTGAGATCGGCGAACGCTGGCGGGTAGCGGCCCGCATCCGCAAACTCAACGAACTGGGGTTCGACGTCGAGGAGTACGCGATCAAGACGACGCAGAACGGTTCCACCATCCAGCTCCAGCCCAAGGTGGTGGATGCGGGCCACCACCAGCGCAGGCTGCTGCGCCTGACCGGCCTGGACGTCCAGGAGAACCAGGCCCGCCGGCTCCTGAACGACATGGACTCGTTCCGCGCGGATAACAACCCGGGGATGGATGAGGAATACAGCGCCCACTTGTGGGTTAGCCAGATCTTCGAACCGATCGTCCGTTCCATCCCACGGGACCTGTCCGGGAAACTGGAACCGGCGGAGGCAGTCCACGAGATCCTGGAGCACCGCTGGTACATGTCCGAAAAGGAGAACCGGCACATTCCGCTGGCCGAGGCCGTGCAGTCCTACATCGACTCCGAGCTCCGCCACCGCCGGGACGAGGCGGCCATCATGCTGAACCCGGACACCGAACTGCTCAAAATCCTTGAGGTGGAAACAGAAGAATCCCGCTACGGCGCGGACGAGTCCGACGACGAATATCCCGACTCGAACGACTGACCAGACCCGTCCGGCGCACCCTTCACCAGTCAGGGGCGGCCGGCCCGGGGCCGGCGCGTCGATCCCGGGCCGCACCGTTGTGGCACAGCCGCGCTAAATCGCCTTGCCGGGGTTCAGGATGCCGGCCGGATCGAACAGCTCCTTGATCCGGCGCTGTAGTTCGCGCACGGGTTCCTTCTGTTCAAGCCCGAGCCAGCGCAGCTTGAACTGGCCGATCCCGTGCTCACCCGTGATGGTGCCGCCCATGGCGAGGGCAACGGTGATGGATTTGTCCAGGGCCGCGCCCAGCCGCTCCATGGCGCCGGCGTCGACGGCACCGTCCACCCGGTCCACCCAAAAGGTGGGATGCAGGTTCCCGTCGCCGGCGTGCGCCACGACTTTGAGGTTCACCCTGTTCGCCGCCGCCATTGCCTCCAGTTCGGCGACGTAGTCCACCAGCCGGGAGCGCGGGACGGCGACGTCCTCGCCCACGCGGTATTCGTCGTCGACCTCCACGCCGCGGCTGTTGCGCCGCAGTTCCACAAGCTGCTCTGCCTCCGCGCTGGCTTCCATGGTCACCACAGCGCCGCCCGCAACGAGAACGGGCCGGATTGCGGCCGCCTCGGCCGCTGCACCGAACCCGTCGGTCTGGATCAGCAGCAGGGACTGTCCCCTGGCGGCGAGGTCCGAGCCGTGCATCTCATCGACCTGGGCCAGGGTGCCGCTGTCAAGCAGTTCCATGATGGCCGGCTGCACCCGCGCTTTGCCCACGGCGAGGACACCGGCCGCGGCGGTGCGGAAGTCCGGGTAAAAAGCGGCGATGGTGTGCACGTCCTGCGGGAGATACTTGAGCCGGACGGTGACACCGACGACGATTCCCAGCGTCCCCTCGGAGCCGACGAACAGCCCGGTGAGGTCGTAGCCGGCGACGCCCTTGAACGTCTGGTGGCCGGTGTGGATGAGGGAACCGTCCGCCAGCACGACGTCGAGTGCCAGCACGGAGTCCCGGGTCACCCCGTACTTGGCGCAGCGCAGGCCGCCGGCGTTGGTGGCCACGTTGCCGCCGATGGTGGACACCCTGTAGCTGGCCGGGTCCGGGGCATACATCAGGCCGTGGCCCGCGGCAGCGGCGTTGAGGTCCGCGTTAATGACCCCGGGTTCGACGACGGCTGTCTCGTCATCAGGATTGAGGTCAAGGATGCGGTTCATCCGTTCCAGGCTCAGCACGATGCAGCCCTCGCTGGCGTGGGCGCCGCCGGACACGCCGGTCCCGGCGCCGCGGGCCACCAGCGGGACCCCGAGGGCGGCGCAGGCGCGGACGGTGGCCTGGACGTCTTCGATCGATTCGGCCTGGACCACGGCCTGCGGCAGCTGGTAGTTCAGCACCGGTGCCTGATCCACGGCATAGACAGCCAGCGTGGGGTCATCCAGGGCGACTTTCGCCGGTCCCAGGACAGAGGTGAGCTCGTCGATGATGCTCATGCGGTCTCCGATTCGTCGATTCCGGCCTTCAGTCTAAGGGGCGGGTCGGGGAGTACCGGCAGCACCCAGACACGGGCTGGGGCGCCGGCAGAGCACCGCTGGTGATATAGCTCACAACTGCAAGCGCTTCCAAATTCCAACGGGGAAGATGACTTTGAAAAGTCACACGACGTGCCGGCACCACCGACGGCCAATTGCTGCGGAAATCCTTGGGAAACCAACGTTCCCGCAGTTCAGCCGCTAACCGGCGACACATTTATGCCGCAGGCCATCGAGGCGGACGCATAGAAGCCACATCATTTGGCTGGAAGCGTTTTCATTTCGGCTAGCGGGCACTTACTATTACCGGCATGTCCGTTGACTCAGCACTCACCGCCCCCGCCGAACTGGCCGGAATACTGACCGGCCCCCTCACTCCGGTCCACCCCGCAGACCACCTCCCCGGCTGGTGGCGCTCGGCCGTCATCTACCAGGTGTATCCGCGTTCATTCCGGGACCTGGATGGGGACGGTGTCGGCGACCTTGCCGGCATCACGGCTGAACTTCCGAAGCTGGCCGAACTGGACATCGACGCCGTCTGGCTCTCGCCGTTCTACCGCTCCCCGCAGCGCGACGCCGGCTACGACGTCAGCGACTACTGCGACGTAGACCCCCTGTTCGGCACACTGGGGGACTTCGACACCATGATGGCCGAGGCCGCCCGCCTGGGCCTGCGGATGATCGTCGACCTCGTCCCGAACCACTGCTCTGACCAGCATGTCGCATTCCAGGCCGCCCTGGCCGCACCGGCCGGCAGCCCCGAACGGGACATGTTCATCTTCCGCGACGGCCGCGGGCACTTCGGTGAGGAGCCGCCGAACAACTGGGGATCCCACTTCGGCGGACCCGCCTGGACCCGGATCACCGAGCCTGACGGCTCCCCCGGCCAGTGGTACCTGCACCTGTTCGACACTTCCCAGCCGGACTTCAACTGGGACAACGACGCCGTGCACGAGGAATTCGAACGGGTCCTGCGCTTCTGGCTGGACCGCGGCGTCTCCGGCTTCCGGGTGGACGTGGCCCATGCCCTCGTCAAGGCCCCCGGTCTCCCCGAATGGGGTGGCCGGGCCGACGGCAACAGCTGCGACGGGTACCCCGGCCACGACGCACCGATGTTCGGCCAGCCCGCCCTGCACGACATCTACCGCAAGTGGCGGCGCATCCTGGCCGAATACGGGCCCGACCGCATCCTCTGCGCCGAGGCGAACGTTGATCCGCTCCCCCGCCTGGCCGACTGGGTCCGGCCGGACGAGATGCACCAGGCCTTCAACTTCCCCTACCTGCACACCGGGCTGGACGTCCACCGCATGCGTGGTGTCATCACCGAGTCCTTGACGGCGCTGGACGCCGTCGGGGCTCCCAGCACCTGGGTGCTCTCGAACCATGACGTGGTCCGGCACGCCACCCGGTTTGGCTACGATGGCCATGCACCGCGTGACGGTGACGGGATTGGCAGCTCCGACCCGCAACCGGATGAGGCGCTCGGCCGCTCGCGGGCAGCGGCGGCCACCATGTTCATGCTCGGCCTGCCCGGCGGCGCCTACCTGTACCAGGGCGAGGAGCTGGGCCTGCCGGACGGCATCGACATACCGGACAGCCAGCGGCAGGACCCGACCTTCGCCCGGACCGGCGGCGAACGGCTGGGACGTGACGGTTGCCGGGTTCCGCTGCCCTGGCGTGCCGGGGAGCCCAACGCCGGCTTTGGCAACGGAGCAGCGCCCTGGCTTCCGCAGCCCGCCAGTTTCCCGGAACTGGCACGGGACGCCCAGGCCGCTTCGCCGTCGTCGCACCTCAACCTCTACCGGCGGATGCTGGCCGCGCGCCGCGAATTCGGACTCGGACTCGGTTCCCTCAGCTGGGCCGAGGAGTGGTGCTCGGACACCACCCTGGCGTATGTGAACGGCACCACCTTGGTGCTGTTGAACGCGGGGTGGGAGCCCATTGAACTGCCCGCCGCAAGGATCCTGCTGCGCAGCTCCCCTTATACCGCGGGTGACGGTTCTGAATCATCGGAACAGCCAGGCTCCCGGCGTCCGCTTGGCCCGGGGGAAACTGTATGGCTGGAAATCTCCCTCGAGGACGGAGAGAGCTAGCCATGCCCGGCATCAAGGACGTCGCGGAACGCGCTGGCCTCTCCATAGCCACCGTTTCGCGGGCCCTGAGCGGCAAGGGCAACGTCTCGGACCGCAGCCGGGAACGCGCCAGGACTGCCGCCTCCGAACTCGGGTTCGTGCTCTCATACCATGCCTCAAGCCTCGCCTCCGGGCGGAACCACAACGTCGGCGTCGTGGTTCCGTCTGTCCACCGCTGGTTCTTCTCCTCGGTGGTGGAGGGGGTCTCGGCGGGCCTCCTGGACGCGGGATACGATCTCACGCTGTACAACGTCAGTGAGGGCCGGGAGCGCCGGCAGAGCGTGCTGAATGATTTCCTGCTGCGCAAGCGCGTGGATGCGGTCATTGCGGTGTCCCTCGAGCTCAGCGAGGCCGAGATCCAGAAGCTGCTTGCGATCCACCGGCCCATCGTCGGGATCGGCGGCCCGCTGCCCGGAGCCTCGACCATCCGGATCGACGACTCGGGGATTGCCCGGGCCGCGGCCCGCCACTTAATCCAGCTGGGGCACAGCAGGATTGCCCATATGACCGGCGACGCCGCCTATGAGCAGGACTTCCGGCTGCCGGGCACGCGCCAGGCGGGTTTCACAAAGGCCATGAGGGACGCCGGCCACACCATCCGCCCCGAATGGCAGGTCTTCGCAGACTTCACCATCCAAGGGGCGTTTGCCAGCGCCCGGCAGCTGCTCGGCGGCTCAGTGGACCGGCCGACGGCGGTCTTCGCGGCCTCCGACGAAATGGCCATCGGCACGATTCTGGCCGCCCGCGACTTTGGACTCCGCGTGCCCGAGGACCTGTCGGTGATCGGCATTGACGGGCACGAACTCGGGGAGGTCTTCGGACTCACCACGATTGACCAGGACGCCCGCGGCCAGGGCGCGCTGGCGGTGCGCCGTCTCCTGGCCGGGCTCCACGGCGTAGGCGACGCCGAGCCCGCCGACGCCGAGTACCCGACGCGGTTTGTCATCCGCTCCAGCACCGCCGTTCCCGCCATGGACCCGGCGCCGCTGCGTCACCACTGAGGCGGCCCCGCGGTGTCATCATTGCGGCCGTTCCTGAGCCTCAGGCAGCACCCATGAAACGGACGAACCGGTCCAGAACCTCCGGCCAGCTGGCGGCCGAGTGAGCGCGTGCTACGACAGGATCCTCGGCCCCCTCCCATCCGTTGTGGACGAGGCGGACCTCCGTGCCTGCGTCCACTGACCGAAACGCGACACGCAGCTCTGTGGACCAGGCAGCAGAGGAACCGGGGTGCCAACTCGCGTGGAAAGACAGCGGAGGCTGCCAGTCATCGATGGAACCCCAAATGGCCGTCCTGCCGTCATCGGCAGTCTCCAGGATCAGGTTCTCCTCGAACTCCACGTAGGAGCCTGCGCCGAAGATGCCATGCTCCGCCAGCGGCCACCAGAGGTGGGTGTGTTCGGTGAACCCGACAAAGGCGCGGGCGACGGCGCCAGGCACAATGACCGAGCAGACGACGGGGTCGAGCCCGTCCACCGCGGCTGGCTCCGGCGTGCCGGCAGCGTCAGAGGCGGCGTGGCTGAAGAGATTGTCCATGGGCATCAACTCTACCCGCGGACCCACCCCTTCATTCTGTCGGACGGGACCTCCGTGGTGGGCGGGGGGCTCGCCGTTGAGTTCCTGGCGTTGGTCCACGGCCGGCGGTTCCCCCGTTAGGTTCCGTTGTGGCCGGCCCTGGCCGAACGCGGCTCCGATACGCTGTTGGGGGGTTAAATGCGGGAGAGCCCCTGACCTGGTGGTTAGGGGCTCTCGACCGTTTAATGGTGTTCCGGCGGTGACCTACTCTCCCACACCCT
>NZ_JAXCHX010000031.1:0-39279 GCF_035984855.1 Arthrobacter sp. MP_M4 | reverse complement strand
CTCCGCCCAATCATCCAAATTGATCACCTTCCATGATGGTCGGTGGCCCTATTTTCAGTTGGCGTTTCTGGCCCTATTTTCGGTTGGCGTTAACACGCGTGGACCAGCAGACAGGCGAGGCGGTCTATTCCGGGAACGATATTGACCGCGGCCACCTCGTCCCCAGGGCATCAGCAGTATAGGGAGACACCCGGGCGGAAGCCGCTCAGGCCAACGCGGACACGTTCCACTACACCAACGCTGCCCCGCAGGCGGCCAAGTTCAATCACGGAATGAAACTGTGGCTCGGTCTGGAGTCCTACCTGCAGGACAACGCCGCCGACAACGGCCGGCGGCTCGTCATCTTCACGGGTCCAATCTTCAGTGACACCGATCCCGTCTACCGGGACGTGCAGATTCCACTGAAATTCTTCAAAGTTGCCGCCTTCCTGCATCACGGTTCCCTCGCCGCGACCGGATATGTCGTGACCAGACACCCCAGCTGTCGGAGCTCCCGGACGTACCCCGCCCTGGCGCACTCGATGACGCTCCCCCGTTAGGCCCGTTCCGCACATTCCAAGTACCTATCAAAGACATCGCGGAATTGACCGGCCTCGATCTGGAACAACTGACGGCCGTGGACCGGATGCCCAACGCTTCAGCCGTGCTCGCGGCCCGGGTCGGTTCTACCTGGCGGCGGCTTAGATCACCGCACGACCTTGATCTCGACTTCGGGCTAAATGACTAGGCGGTGCTTGGACACACCCAGTGCAGCAGAAGGAGGTGGGCGCAAGATTGGTCCGCGCGCCTATACCGTTCTCTTTGTGGGCCGGTCGAGAATTGGACGCCGTTGATTGTGGATAAGGGATGCGGGACGGATCCTCCGGGAGCCGCCCCCAGACGAGGGGCCCTTTGCGGTCGGGCCTATATCCAGCCAGGTTTGCATCTGCTTCTATGCCCTGTCAAAAACGCCGGCGCGCCCTGTCGCGGCACATAATGAAGCAATTGCAGCGAATCGCGGACACACTTGGACTGCGGCCGGATTCAGGCAGGAGGAAGGGGAAGGCACGACGTGGAACCTCCCAAGGCGGACATCCTGGGTGGCTACAGCCGCGCCTCCCACGCTCTCGACACCTGGCTGGAAAGTGCGACCACCGCTGATCTTCACCGCAAGAGCAACGGAACCCGATGGACCAACGAAGAACTGCTTTTCCACATGGTTTTCGGCTACATGGTCGTCCGCGCCCTGCTTCCGATGGTCCACGTCATCAGTCGGCTTCCCCAGCCAGTCGGAACAGCCTTCGCCACGGTCCTGAACGCCGGAACCCGGCCCTTCGACGTCATCAATTACTGGGGATCCCGGGCCGCATCCATCGTCTATAACAAGCAACGAATGGGGCGAAAACTCGCCAAAACCACCTCCGGCATCAGTCGCCGGTTGGAACGAGAGAGCGCCGCGTCTCTCGCCCGGACCATGCCGTTTCCCGACAAATGGGACCCCTTCTTCGCCCCGACTATGACACTCAACGACATCTATGCCTACCCAACACTGCACTTCGACTTCCACTCCCGACAGCTAAATCTCAGCCGGCCTCCCCGATAGATACGTTGGGTCCATTGGAAGCGGCCTCAGTAAGTACTGCGGGACCCTGCACCTGTCGCCTACAAGAGGTGCCGGTATACGGTGGCACGGGATACTCCGAGCATCTTGCCGACGTGAGAGGCGCTGATTCCTTTTCCCTTTAGTTCTATGGCCCTGGCCGCGGCAACGTCATCTATTTTGCGGGGCCTTCCGCCGCGGCAGTTGTTTGCCGCCGCCGCAGCGAGTCCTGCCCTAGTGCATTCGATCATCGTGTCACGCTCCAACTGCGCGAAGGCGGCCATAATCAAGCATGGCTGTACCCAGGGGTCCGGTAGTGTCCAGTCCCTCGGTCAGGGAGCGAAAATCCGCTCCCTGTCGCCGGATGTTCTCGATGACGTCCAGGACATGCCGAGTGTTGCGTCCAAGGCGGTCAAGCTTCCACACAGTCAACACGTCTCCGGCCTCCAGCCGGTCCAGGGCTTTGGACAACTGAGGGCGTTCCACTGCCGAACCGCTGACACCATTGTCGGCAAAGGTCCTAGCTGCGCCTGCGGATTTGAGTGCAGTGAGCTGAAGATCAAGGTTCTGTTCCGCGGTGGAAACCCTCGCATACCCAATAACAGCCACGGCCGATCCATCATTCTCCTAATTACACTCAAACTGCCATTGTGAGACTATCTGTTGTTGGACGGCATACTGAGACCGTGAGGGGTGTATCAAACCGCGAGATCCTCATCATTCCTAACGCGCCCCGACAAGCCGCCTGTCGTTTCACAAGTCGTCTGCACTGAATGCCAGAAGTCCTCTGTGCCGAGCAAGATCGTGACTACCCCTTAGCACTGCCGTCAGACTCTGGTCTGTGGCGTTTTAGTGAGGGAAACGTCCAGACGCCGGAAACTCAGTGCGCTGGACGGGTTTACGGCTCGGTTATCGCTCGCGGGTCCATGGACTCAGGGGGCTGGGTGGTGGTCGGTGCCACGCATGCGGACGGCCCTGCTGGGCGTGGCCATCGCCGGGCACGCCGTGATCTCCCAACTAATGTATGCCGGACCGTTCGTCTGGTTGGGCCCCCGTTAGCAGTCCAGCTGCTGGCGCAGTCCCATAAAGCGATCCTTCATCGAACGATCGTCAGATCCTCGGCCAGCATCACCAGAATGCCGCTCAGGCCGCGCAGGTACGTGAGCTTGTAGATGTCCCGGTATGTTGCCACGCCGCGAAGCGGATGGCAGCCGTGCCGCGAAGCTATATCTAGTGCTGCGTCGATGTCATCCACGGAGAACGCGACGCGGTGCATGCCAATCTCATTAGGGAGGGTGGGGTTTGTCTCGATTGCGATGGGGTGAAGGTACTCGAAGAGCTCGAGCTGACCGTGGCCGTCCGGTGTTTTGAGCACGGCAATTTTGGCGTGGTTACCATCGAGGCCTACGGCGGTATCGGCCCACTCACCGCTGATAGTGTCCCGGCCGACAAGCTCGAGGCCCAAGTCAGTGAAGAACGCGATCGTCGTTAGCGGTCACGGGCGGCGTCTCACACTCGAGCTGCTGATAGCAGTACCTACGTACCTTGACGGGTACGTAACAAGACAGGTACAAAAGGGCTATGGAAAGTGCCCTAAAAGCCCTCGCCGACGACAGCCGACGAACAATGCTGGAGGCCCTCGCGGACGGCCCCGCAACCGCGGGCGATCTGGCAGAGCTTCTACCCATTGCACGTCCGGGCGTCTCGCGGCACCTCCGGGTGCTGCGAGAAGCGGGCCTGGTCGAGGTTCACCAAGAAGCGCAACGGCGGATCTACACGCTCCGCCCGCAGCCGCTCACCGAGGTCAACAACTGGCTGAATCAGTACCTGGCCCAGTGGGAACAGCGGCTGGATGCCCTGCACACCGAAATAGCACGTGGCAAGCGTGAACAAAGGAGCACCCCATGAACACCAATACACCTGGAACTGTGCGCATCCTGGGCACCCTACTCTCGGCCGACGGCAAGGGAATCGTGCGGCTCGAAGACCGGTTCGACACCGATATGGACGACTTATGGTCAGCCCTCACGGATCCCGGCCGGCTCGCCCACTGGCTCGGCACCGTAGAAGGCGATCTTCGCCAGGGCGGTGAATTCAGTGCATTCTACTTCGCCAGCGGCTGGGAAGGCACCTGTTACGTGGATGAGTGCCAACCCCCGCGGCGGCTGCTGATCCTCACCAAGTCCTCAGATGAACCGGACGGGGTGACCGAGGTGACGCTGACACCCGACGGCGACCAAACCACCCTCGTCATCGAAGACCGCGGCTTACCCCTGGAACAGATCGCCGCCTACGGGGCAGGAAACCAGGTCCACGTCGAAGATCTCGCTGCATATCTCGCCGGCCGCGGACGCTGCGACGCGCGCGTGCGGTGGCAAGAACTCCACCCTGCCTACCAAGAGCTGGCTACCAGGCTCACCTAGCAGATCATCGGTTGAGCCAGGGAGGACTCACGCCTACCAACAACTGACCACGAACATGTCCGGTGAAAGATGGTCGGGCCGGTCTCCGCGACGACTACTTGACCGCCGTGCGGCTCCGTGGCGAGGAGGCTATCGCCGAGCTCCGGGTCATGCGGACATTCCGTTGAAGCCGCGGCCTCCGGCCCTGAGGTCTGACCCCGGGACTTGGCGCCTCCCCGGATCGCCGCCCCTGCTGGCTGCTCCGTGGACGCGTTCCCTGACGCATGGCACAGTGTGGGGATGTGCGTTGAAGACGTCGAGTTCTCCTCTGCGGGATCGAGCCTGCACGGGACCTTCAGCGCCCCCGACCCGGCGGTGCGGTTCCCGGGACTGGTTCTGATCGGAGGATCCGGCCCCTCTGACCGCCACAACGGCGGTCTCTTCGATGCCCTGCGCGAGCACTTCAACCGGGTGGGAGTGGCTGTCCTGGCCTATGACAAGCGCGGCGTCGGCGCCTCGACAGGTCATTGGGAGACGGCAACGGTCGATGATCTGGCCGCCGATGCGGCCGCAGCAGTGGAGATTCTTCGCGGTCATGCACGGGTGGCCGCCGGCCGGATCGGGGTGCTGGGTCACAGCGAAGGCGGCTGGGTGGCCCTACGCCTCGCCGCCCAACACGGCACCGGTATTCACCTGATCCTTAACTCCTGCCCTGCCGTGACCTTCCTCGAATCCGAGGTATTCGCGCTGATGTCCGGTGGCCTGTCATCCGCCGAGGCGGCCGCAGCCGGATCTCTGCTGCAGCGCCTCACCGGGTCCGCCGAAGCCGGCAACGGACTCGCTACGGGCCGCCAGATCATTGCCTCCGTGGCCCACGAGCCTTGGTATCCAAAATTGCAGGCTGCAGGATTCGTCCTGGATGAAACCGCTCTAGCCCAGCTGCGCGGCTGGGGCAGCTATGACCCGATGAACGACCTGTCCCGGATCACCGCCCCCACCCTTGCCACCCTGGGTTCGGCGGACCCGTTGATCCCCGCAGCGCAAAGCGTGGAGCGATACGACGCTTCCGCCCTGTTAACCGGCCGCCGGCACCGGAGCGTCGTGTTCCCGGACGCCGGCCACAGACTCCAGACCCCCGCCACCGGAGGATTCGCGCCCGGTTACCTGAACCGGCTCAGCGACTGGACCCACGAACACGCCATCATGTAGCGCTAAGCCCTCCGACCCTGTGCCGAATACACGCACACGCGGCACACCGCAACCAAAGGGGTCCATGAACAGTACCGCGCAGACAAGTACTAAAAGGGACAAATCCCGGCACTCCTGAGACCGCCGGGGAAACGGCCCGCCCGTCTCCGCAATGGATCGTCATTGAGAGGTCCAGTGAGCGGGCCAGCCCCTTACCCCGCTCTATAGCGTCAGTGAGCTCGTGCGCAGGGTTGGGCGACAGCAGGAAGTGCACCGGGCGCGTCTTCCAACTACGACCAAGGGCGATGGCTCCGGGCTCGGAGCTCGGAGCTCGGGGCTCGGGGCTCGGGGACCAGAAATAGGAGAACAAGGCCAATGAGCGTGGACGGTGTTCTCGGGGCTGCCGGAAAACGTCCTTGAGTTAGACACCGGCGTCAGGCGGGGTCGCAGCATTCAGTGCTTGTTCAAGAAGCATCAGGTCGTTCTGACCCAGCTCGTCAACGCCGTAGATGAAGGCTTCAATCTCAAAGGACCCGGCGTTACCGCCGACGCTGAAATAGGAGAGCCAAATTTCGTCTAAAGACATCTCGCTGGTTGCGACAAGGTCTCGGGCCCGGGACCGGGCGTCCATACCCTCATGCTAGAAGTGCGGCGGCCTCACCACAACACGCTGGTGCTACGAAGCTGCGATAGAACCACCCGCGCCGAAGCCATAAGCAGTTCCCGGGCCGTATTTGGGCGGCGCCACGCGATGCTGTGGTTTCCTCAGAGCCCTCTGCCGTTTGTAGCCCCGCGAGTACAGACGTAGAGACTCGGTTCCCTGGAGCCATGAGAAAAACTGCCCTAGTATCCGGCTCGTCGCGGTGGGACCATGCAGACATAAGCGAGGACCGCCGGGATTCAGAGGAGAAACTCGACCCGACCAGCGCGAAGCCGGGCAAGCCTGTTGGCTGAGCCGGCTTTCGACATCGCCTGAACTCGCGGTACCGGAAGGATCACCCGGTACGGAAGGAAAGCAATGGACCTCAACGGTCTGCGTCGGGTGGCCAGGAACAGCCTGGACGACGGAAACTTCACCCTGCTGGATCTCTCGCTCGGTTTCTGGGCAAAAGGAGGTCAAGCCGAAGCGTGGGACCTGGACGCATTCGTTTACGGCCTGAGGACCTTGTCAGATGCGGACATCCGCGTTCTGGCTTTGACGCTGGAGGAACTTCACACTGCCTGAGAAGTCGGTTGCACTACTACGGGCCCGGGAGCCCTGATCCACGACGTATCGTTTGGGCTGCCAATCTTCGGCCCCGGGTATTTTTGGGGCCGATGAGTCGTGATATCCCGGCCCGTCCCAGGCCAGAGTCCAGCGTCTCGTTCCCTTCGCTTAACCCGGTATCCGTCCTACTCTTAAGACGCCAAGGCTTTAGTCTTTCCGCTCGGCCCGGGTTTGAAGGTGGGTCACCAAATGGGCAGTCATGTCATGACACCGGAGCAGGTGCGCAGGGGCCCTTTGTTTTGGCCCCGAAGGATCCTGATTGGGCTACGAGTGGCCCTGGCCGCAGCTCTGGTCACGGCCGTTGCCCTCGCAGGCTGCACAGCGATGACCACCGTCGCCGAGGTAGCGTACGTTCCCCAGACCCGGACCTATTACATTGGTGCCGACGAGGTCGACTGGAACTACGCGCCGGCCGGGATCAACCAAATCACGGGCGCCCCCTTCGACAACACCGCGGCTGTTTTCACACAGCAGGGCCCCCAACGGATCGGCGCCACTTACGTGAAGTCGTTGTACCGGGAATACACGGACGCGTCCTTCACATCGCTCAAGTCCCGCAGTGCCTCGGACCAGCACCTGGGCATGCTCGGCCCGGTCATCCGGGGCGTCGTCGGCGACACCATCAAGGTGGTCTTCAAAAACAACCTCGACCGCCCGGCATCCGTGCACGTTCACGGCGTCTTCTACGACAAGGCCAGCGAAGGCGCCCCGTACGAGGACGGCACTCAGGCTAGGGACCATGGTGATGACGCTGTCCCCCCGGGAACGTCCTACACCTACAGTAAGGTCCCGGACCGGGCCGGCCCCGGCCCAATGGACGGCAGTTCCGTGATGTGGATGTACCACTCGCACACAAACGAAGTCGCAGACGACTACGCGGGCCTCGTCGGTCCCATGGTGATCACCAAGGCCGGCGCCGCCCGCGACGACGGCACCCCGACAGATGTGGACCGGGAATTCTTCGTCCAATTCAAAGTCAGCAATGAAAACGCCAGCCCCTACCTGCAGCGCAATATCGACCGCTTCGCCGGCGACCCGGCGTCCGTAAATCCCGCCGATGAGGAGTTCGGCGAGAGCAACCTCATGCACTCCGTGAACGGTTATGTATTCGGCAACCTGCCGCTGGAGTCGCTGACCATGAACAAGGGTGACCGGGTCCGCTGGTACCTGATGGGCATGGGCACCGAGGTTGACCTGCACACCCCGCACTGGCACGGCAACACGGCAACCGCTCTCGGGATGCGCACGGACGTCGTCAACCTGCTGCCTGCCAGCATGGTCGTCGCCGACATGGTCCCCGACGACGTGGGCACCTGGCTGTTCCACTGCCGCGTCAACGACCACCTCAGCGCCGGAATGCTGGTCCGGTACCGGGTGAGTGACGCATCGGACCCCGGCAGCGGCGCTGGTGGCCATGCCGTCCACACCCCGTAAACAACCGGGGGCTGAGGGCCCGCTTGCAAGCAGGCTTACTCTGCCCCGAAGACTCCCCTCTAAGAAAGATGATTCTTTCCTCCCTTGATGAGCTGTGAGGGGAGGGTGAGGTGTCAACCGCGCCCACCCCGGGACCTGTTCCCTCGACCTCCAGCCCAAGCGCCTCACCCGCCGGGGCCGGCAGAAATACTGATCAAGGGCTTCAAGTACCACGCTGCGGAAACAGTCAGCCCCGGAGCGACCATCAATGTCACCAACGAAAGACATCAAAGCGCACACCATCACCATGGACACCGGTGCCGCGTTCGACGCCGTCATTCAAGCAGGGACCGGCACCTTCGCCGCCCAACCAAACCCGGGACCTACCCCTACCACTGCACCTTCCACGGCAACATGAAAGGCACCCCCACCGTGAAATGACGGTGCCAGCTACACGATGGACGGCGGCTGGTCGGCCCGGTAGCCGGCCGGTCCCGGACCGGGTCTTCTCAGTCCGTTGTCTTCTCGTCCTCGTCCGGGATGGCGGGTTCGGTGGACCGGCGGATGTAGTCGTTGACGGCGTCCTCGGGAACCCGGAACGATCGGCCTACCCGGACGGCGGCGATGGCGTGGGCCTTCACCAGCCGGTAGACGGTCATCTTGGAAACCCGCATGGCGGCTGCAACTTCCGCGATAGTCAGGAAATGCGAAGAGACGTTTGCTGAGCTCATATCCTCTGGCCTGTCCACTAGTCGGGGTACCGGAGTTGCCGGAAGTCATAGAACACGACGTCGCCCGGCGCGCCGCCGGCGGTCCGAAGCCCGACATAGGGGGCATCGATAGTTACCACCGTGCCCAGGTGCCGGCCGTTGAAGGGATCGTCGCCGACCACCACCTGGCCCGCCCGGAACGGGACCCGCGGTGTTCGTGCCCGGCCCACCCTTTCAGACAGGAAACCGGCCATGCGGCCTCGTTCGCGCTGGACCTGCGCAGAAGCTGAAGACTCCATCGGAACCACTCCCTCGAAAGGCGGGCCCGCCGGATTTCCAGCGCGCCCGGGCCGGTTGCGGATTGGCCCCCCACCGGCTCTCCAGCCGGTCCGCTCCGCCGTGAAGCCACGGTAGCCCCTAAGCGCTTGCGTCACACGAGTAACTTCCATCCGCTTACGGACCGGGCACCACTTGGATCGCAGCGAATGACTACTCTTATCAGGAATCTCAACGGGGCGTTGCAGTGGAAGCCGTTACCGCGTCAGTAGCCTCGACACGCCCCGCCGGTTCGGGTTGCGGAGCGGCCGCGAGGACGCGTCAGCCGTGCCGGCATCCCCGCAGATGCGGTACCGGCCTGCCAATTTTTTCTCCGTCGCCGGTGAGCATTGGAAGCGTTCCGCTGCCCGGCACAGCGTCCACCCCGCCTCAAGGACCAGACAGACGAGCTTTCCCTCGCCTTGGGTGTGAGGACGTTGGCGTGGGTAACGTAGGACATGAGGCCGCCTGGCGTCGAGATGAATGTGGTAACCCGAATCGATACCGGCGGCCCTCGCCTTTTACATCCAAACTCGCTGGTCACAACGTCCGTGGGAATTACACCTAAGCCCCGGGTCAACCAAAGCCGTGGGAGTCCCTAATAATTGGCTTTACGCACCGGTTCACACGCCACGGAGCAGCCAGTCATTGTCAGGGTTTCTGCCGCCCTCAGGATCCGGTGCATCCGAAACCGGCACTGACGTGATCTGCTCCTCCACTCGCACCCGCGTCGGCAGGGCTCGCCAGCGGTCCACCGGAACCTCGACAACTGGACCGGGTTCGTCCTCCTGAACGCTCTCGTCCGCGTCCCGGATCATGTTGCCCACCTTCTGTTTTCTCATCCCTCAGGGTCCAACTGCATGACCATCCAGCGGTCTGCGAGCTCGTCGCCGGAACAACCACCGACGTCAGCTTCGGCAGGCCGACCGGGGAAAAAGCGCCGTTCAGCCCTCCATCTGAGTGTACGCCCGCTATGCAGCACGCCTCCATGCTCAAGGTTCTCCAGACGGAACGGGAAAACCGTCATTCAAGCTGCGAATTAACCGCCGTTCCCGGACTAACAGTCACAACCACGGAAAGGGCTAACTGAACGTCTCAGTAGTGGATCGCATCGAGATCGGAGGTGTCATGTCCTCACTGAAGGCTTTCTGCACCTGCCCCTGGACGACGCTTCCCATTCCTAGGCCAAGCCCTCACCGGTGGTTCCTCGACCTATCACACTGACATGTGTTGTGTGGCGCTGAAGGTCGTGGATAAACGTAGTCAGCGCAGCCGCGTTGCGGGCCACTTCGGCAAGGCCGACAAGCTGGGAGGCTACGACTGTCAGCTTTTTGTTGGTGTGGTTGCTGTGGACACAGAGCAAGGCGAAAGCGGCATCGGCATCGACGCTGAGCCGCCCCATGAGAATGCCCACGGCTCTTTCGATGACAGCGCGGGCGCCGACGGCTCCGGCTACGGCATCCCTGGAGGCCCGTTCAGTCTCGGCGCGGACGGTCGAGGTCAAGTCGACCATCATTCCCGTGATGGAGAAGAGCCTGCCGTTCGCGTCGAGGACGGCCTCCCCGGTGGTCAGTACTCTATGCTCGCGCTGCTGCGAGTCAAACAGGCGGTGGTAGCTGGAGAAGTGCCCCCCAACCTGGGCAAGGCCGGCGTTCAATTCCTGTATTTTTTCCCGGTCGTCCGGGTGCTTATGTGCCAGGACAAGCCCAACGGTGGGCACGACCTCTCCGCGCTGGTATCCGTGAATCCGGTAGAGCACATCGGACCACACCATCACCCCGGTCACGGCATCGAGGAGAAACACCCCGGCGGTACAATCACTGGCCTCCAGCACGCTGGAGTACGTGACCATGCTGACAAAAGTACTCATACCGTCCGCACCTGACCTTCCTGGGAATTCCCCGGAACGAGGCTGAGATCTGTGATCAAACCCATCCCAGCGCACTCACGGACGACACGGATACCCTCGACAGCCGACACCTTGTCCGGGAACGGGCCGGATACAGCCACAACCGTCCCATCGGGAGCCTTCAACCGAAATGCGAAAGTCAGGTTCCCGTCGTGAAAAAGCTCGAATGCTCCGGTCATGGATACCCCTCCGGACGCCCGGTGGAAAACCCAAGGCGTCGTCATCAAATCCGAAAGGCAACGCTATGCCCCGGCTGGCCCGGTAACGGGAGAGGGCGCACCCCACGTGGCCCCAGCCACACCCACCCCTACGGTACGGACGAATTCGCGTACGGGCGAGTATTGGACCAACCTTGCCCGTACGGAACAGAGGTTTAACAGTGATCGGCTGGGGGTTCTTTGTCGAATCAACGTGATCCGGGGTCTTTTCAAGGAGCCGCCGCGGCGCTAATGGGCGACCCCGAACCCGTAATGCAGCCGCCGGAACCCCTTTTGCCGGTCCTCACCCTCCACGTCCTGCGGCCACCGCCTCCTTGACGGGAATGAGTGCGCGGGAGCGCATAGTGGAGAGATGACAAGTCCATACAACAGGGGCGGTTCCATCAGCTCCGATAATTCCCGGGAACATATTGAACGAGCCCTGCGGAACTACGGGGCGACCGAAGTTCGCTTCAGTCAACAGGGAAACCTGGGCGCCATCGCGTTCCGCGGCGAGGGGAGGCAATTTCGTGTCGTCCTGTCCTTCCCGCAGCAAGTCCAAGCGCAGCTGACCCCGGTGGATACCGCACAGAGCAGCACTGAGGCCGCGGAGTCCAAAAACCGGGAACGCTCCAGCCGCAGATCCTGGCACGCCCTCGCCGCCGCGATAGACGCCAAGCTCGGCCTGGTGGCAGCTGGGGCCGGAACCCTTGAATCAGAATTCCTCGCTCACGTGGTTCTCCCCGGAAACCGGACCGTGTTTGAGGAACTCCAACCAGTCATCGATTCTGCCTACCATTCTGGCCGGCAACCCTCTTTTAACGCACCTGTTGTGCCCGATGCAGACACCCCTACACCTGCAGACGCCCGCGCGCAGTAACTGGATTGACTGCCCTCGACCCGGCACCCCCGCAGGCGCTTGAGAATCTATCAGCCCGCAGCGTGGGCAGAATCCTGCACAACATAGCCCAGCTGCTCAACGACCGCGGTGATCTCACGCGAGTGCAACTCCTGGAACTCATCGCTCACGAAATTTGGAACATCCCGGCAGCGCCTCCCCGGCGTTCAATCTGGACCAAATCCACCCAACAAAATAGCTCTTTCCCCGCCCGCCCGACGGACGCCAGTAGGTGGCAGCCAGACATCGATAGGCCTGTTGCTGCACACTCTCAGCAGCCGAACCCATCATTGGTCTTATCCGATATGACAACCGGGACGAGCTGGGGCTGGTGAAGCTTCCATCGACGCTTGCTGCGCCAGTACTCCCCAAAAGCACCGGTCTGACAACACAGCGCCGAAGTCCTCGCCCAGGTCGAACGCGAACTCAACGGCGGCGCTCGGCCGGCTCTCCCGCCTCGTCTGCACCCTGCCAGTCTGACCACACGGCCCGAGGTGTCTGCTTCTCCTTCAGCCCACCCAAGTTCGTCACATCATCCGTGGTCGTTACGATCTCGTGCTGACCTGCTGCGCGGATCGAGGGACCTACTGCCTTCTCACCGAGCGACCCCTCCACAGGCCTGGTATGGGCGGAGACAAGGGGCAGCTCTGAACTCCTTGGTATTCCATTGCCCGTCGATAGCAGCGAACAGTCTTCCGGGATTACGAAGCCTTAAACTTTTCTACGGCACAAAGAGTAGTAACCCTTCTAGAAGATGACTTCGACGGCTCCACGGCAAGTGAGACACTTTCATTCGCCCTTGACGGCGTCGAATACGCAATCGATCTCAATGATGCCCACGCACGCGAACTGCGTGAAACATTCAGCCGCTACACCACAACAGCCCGAAAGACTGGCGGACGGGCACGGACAACGCGTCCAGCTTCCTCCAATGGCCGCCAGGTCCGGCTTTGGGCGGTCGAACAAGGCCTGCCGGTCAATACGCGCGGCCGTATCCAGGCTGACATCATGGAAAAGTACGAAGCCGCGCACTGAGGGCAGACCCCCAGACCCGGAGTTCAGCCCTGTTGATAGTGGCTGGGTCATAAGCACAGGATCCCAGTCTCCTCCCGGCGGCCGGCCGCCTCAGGGATCAGTCCGTTGCTTTCAGCCATCTTTGAGGCGCCTGCCGCCGGGGAGATTTTCACCCCATGACGGGTACATGGCACCGTCATTGTGTTCGGCTTCGCGGCGGGCGGTCTCTGCTTCGATGGCTTTCGCCACGAAGTGGCTCCAGGTGTTATCCCCTTCGGCGTAGCTAGTCGCCCGGTACGCGGCCCGGGCCCGGTTCCGCAGCGCAGCGGGGATACTCACCGTCATGTTCGCTGTTTCGGTTTCTTTGGGTTCTGCCTTCTTTGGCGTCTCCGGGCGGTGTCCGGGGAGCATCCGTGCCAGCGGCGCCTCGGCGGCCGGCGCGGCTGTGCGCCGCGGAGGCAACCTGAGTGCGGGGCGGCTGGGTGTCGGTTCGGCGCTCACGCGTTGATCTCCTGGGATTCTGCGACAGCGATGCGGCGGGTCACTTCCATGGCGACTGCGTGAAGGTCTTCGGCCACGCTGGAAGCCGATTTCGGACCGGCGTTGCCGGCCTTCGCTTCACCGCGCAGGACTTCCCACCATTTCGGTCCCTTGCTGAGCTCCCGCTCGAGCTCGTGGGCCAGCAGCCCCCGCTCACGGCATGCCTGGGCGGTGGCCTCGGCGTGGCGGATGCTCATCGGGAACAGCACTTCGTCGGTGCCGAAATCAGCGGTGAGGTGGTCTCGGGTGACTTTGTGAACTTGCTTGGAATTCGTACCGGTACCAACCAGAACGACACCCAATAGGTCCAGGGAGGGATTGAGGCCGACGACGCTGTCCATGCGTGCCGCCACGGCGGCGACACCCTTACGGCTCGACATGTCCGTCTTCAGCGGTACCAGAGCGTAGCGGGCAGCAGCTACCGCCGCAGCCTGCAGGGGCTCATTTCCGGGCGGGCAGTCGAGTAGGACCAGATCGTACTCCCCCGCGACGCTGGCAAGCAGTTTGGCCAGGGCCAGCTGCGCAGCGTCACGGTCCTTTTGGGCTTTGGCTCCAAGGAATGCCGCAGCATCGTCAAGATGGGGTCCGCCGGCAATGACATCAAGGTTGGCTCGGACGCCGGTCAGCAGGTCGGGTTCTCCCCCGAAACACAGCGAAGCCGCCGAGACGGACAGCGTCGCCGAATACCAGGTTAACCAGTCCGAGCACCATGAACTTGCTCCCCGGCAGGACCAGCAACAGGGTGATCGCGCTGACGATTCGAACCCGCCGAGTATCAGCCGACCGGATCCGCGCAACGATCTTTTTCTTCGCCCACAGCACGACCCCAAGGACGACCTTCAGGAGGACCGCCGTCAAGAGCGCCAACAGGAATGTTTCGGATATGACGTCGGGAACCAACTGGATGAACACACCCAGCACCACGAGATAGACCAGCACGTCGACGAGATCTATTGGGCGGATCCGCATCCAGCGAGTATATCGATAGCGCCCGGACCGCCCTCCTCCTAGGCAGTGCCCATTAGCGTGGTGTAACGGCCCGGCCCCGGGCGTGTTGTTCGCGAATTTCAGGCGGCCATCGCTTGATTCTTGGAAAGATCGACCAAAGTCTTTTCTGAAGGAGTAACCAGGCGATGACCCCACCCCATGTTATCGACCCTGCCAGTTTCCTGTCCGAGCAACTCGAGCAGGCCTCCCCGGATCTGATGCGATCCATGCTCACGACCTTCATCAACGCGCTGATGAGCGCCAAAGCGGACGCGGTCTGCGTCGCCGAATACGGTGCGCCCTCCGAGGCCCGCACAAATTCCCGCTTCCAGCGGCCGGTCAAACAGTTCGAAATCAGCTCCGGATCAGTCGCCATGTCATGCCGTTCCCCCGCATTCCTGCATGAACAGGTATCAGAGCGGAAAACCCGTACGGGCCGCAACCCCAGGTCGATCTAAAAGATAATCAGCAAATCATGTTGTACGCGGGCACTACACACCATGAAGAGGTGAACGCGAAAATCCAACGGGAAGGACGAACGAGGATGAACACTCAGAAGAGACCCCACAGGGCGGTACCCGGTCCGCCGTAGTCCGCCGCTCCCCCGCATAACCGAATAGGCCGTTCCGGGACCCCACACACCCGGAACATCAGATCAGAGGCAAGAGTGTGGACACTGTCCACACGAAAAAAGCATCAAAAAGCCTCTGACCTGCGGAAACATTGTGCCCGAGGTGGGACTCGAACCGGGTTCCAGCCCTTGCCAACATTGGGAAATCCCGGAAACATCGCCAATCCGACCCGATCCGCCCCCAGCACGCCCCAGTCCGAAGCCCAAAGTTAGCACATTGTGCACACCCTCTTTTTGTCTACTTCGGCGACCCCAACCGGGCTGCCAAGACGGCCGTCCGGGCAGAGGGCGATTCCGCTCGAACACGATGAGCAGGGGTCCGGTAACGAGCAGGCCCCGAATAAGTACCGCACGACCCCGGCGGGTCTCCTGCTGGAATTAACGAGCTTCATGATGTCGGGCTCCTCCTCTCCGAACATCTCATGGAGAAACGAACAGCGACCTGCATGACCAACCGACATGTCGGCCTCCAGGAATGAGCCCGGACCACCACCACCGCCGCAGTCGAGCCGACCGCAACGGCCGCCTCTTCCCCGGCCAAGACGTGCCCGACTGGCTGGCGGGAGACAACTGATAGCCGACGTTATGACAAGCTGGCGCGGAAGTCCGCAGTCAGCTGCTGCCACAAGAACGACTTCCTTCTACCCCTGCCCCATGGACAGACTGGATTCCTGCCAAGGATGTCATGAACCTGTTGAAGACCGGGACGGTTTGTTGGATCGCCGTACCGGTCGCCTACGCCGGGTCGAGCTCGCGCTAGCCTTCACATTCGACGCAGTAAGAGTGGTCGTTCTTTTCGCGTGCGAGCTGGGAACGGTGCCGCAACAGAAAACAGGAGTAACAGGTGAACTCGTCTTCGGCCTGGGGAATCACCTGAACGATCAGTTCCTCGGCAACGAATTCCCCACCGGGGATCATCGCATCGTCCAGGGCGTCGGCCTCGTCCAGGTCGCGGACGACGCTTAGGGCGTCCGGGGCGTTAGCGGATTGCAGCGCCTCAAGGGAACGCTCCTGTGATTCTTTGACGTCGGAACGAACTTCGTCGTAATCGGCTGCCACTGCGGTGACTCTCTTTTCTAAACGCGCTTACCTGACCGAAGGAACCTACACCATGACCGGGGACGTACGCTTCAGGGACCACCCGAAGCGCTGATGTGACTGGTATTAGGCGATTCCTGATGCAGAAACGTCGTCGGTATCGGGTTCGGCCCACTCAAGCGCCGCTACGAGGTGCCCTTCATCCGCAAGCGCCTGTTGTTCGTCCGCCGGGAGGTTGGCGTAAGTGTAGGCGGCGACGGCCATGGTTGAGGTGGAGCGGCCCAGGCTGTATCGGACGCTGCGGTTGTTCTTGCTGCCGCAAATGGGAATCCCGATGGTTTCGTTATGGTGCTCCCGACGGAGCACGTCGTCGACGACGGCGACGTAGAAGTTCAGCTTCCCGGCGTATTTTGGCTGGAACTTGCCGGTTTTGAGCTCGATGACGACGTATCGGGATTGCTCGATATGAAAGAAGAGAAGGTCCACGTAGAAGTCATCGCCGTCGACGTCGAAGTGGACCTGTCGCCCCACGAAGGAGAACCCTGGTACCAGTTCGCGCAGGGTCTCGGTGATTTTGCCGTTCAGGGCGTTCTCGAGGTCCCGTTCGGCGACTTCGCCGGACAGGCCGAGGAACTCGAAGTTGTAGGGATCTTTAGCGACCTGGTGGGCGAGTTCAGATTCGGGTGCAACCAGGTGTTGCTTGAAGTTAGAGGGTGCCGCTCCCGTTCGTTCCAGGGTCTTGTTCATGATCATGTTCAGCAGCACGTTCCGGGACCAGCCGTGTTCGACGGCAGCGGCGGCGTACCAGTCGCGCGCTTCCGGTCCCAGCCGCTTGTCCAAAATGGTGCGGATGTGGCCCCAGGGCAAATGTCCCACAGGCTGTGGGACATTTGCGTCGAATCCAGGCCACGCTTCCGCGAAGCTGCGCATGTACTGCAGATTGGACCGCGACAAGCCGGTCATGTCAGGGAACTCCGCACCCAGGTCCTCAGCAAGCCTGCCGATGACTCCACTCCCCCACCCATCGATGGCTTGTCGTTCAAGGATGGTTCTGCCAATGGTCTAGTACAGGTCGATCAGCTGGGTGTTGACGGTCCGAAGCGCCCTCGTGCGCGCGGCACGGACGCGACTCTTGAGCTCGCCGAGAAGATCGGTGTGGCCGGCGGGAAGGGCGAGGTCGTCTGTCCCACCCTCGATCCTATCGAGCCCCCTGAAATGCGACACCGGGAAGAAATCAGGCGCCGGGAAGAAAGATGGACGACAGAAGGCGGCTCTTGTGGATCTCTGCACGGGCGGCGGTTCCCTTGTCGCCGTCTTCATCGTGACTGCAACCAGGTCCATCAACACCAGAGCACTGACATGCCCGGCCATACCGACGACGACGCTGGCAACGACTAGCGCAACAAGTCCTTTTGGCCCCGATATGGCGGCCATACCGGGGTTTCACTTGGGTCTACTTCTGACCGGTTGCAGACAGCCTGCCGGTTTGACACCCAATGTGACGTCTGCCATATTTATAGCGTGAACCTGTCAGACAGCCGGACAGCAAGACCGCCCCTGGCCCGCCTCAGTGCCGCCGAGGCTGTCTTCAACGTCCTCCGCTCCGATATTGAGTCCGGGAAGCTCGGCGTCGGCGCCAAGCTGAGCTCCGAGGCAGCCCTCGCCCAAGAGTATGGCGTGAGCCGCTCGGTGGTTCGTGAGGCGTTACGCTCCTGCACGGCGCTGGGTCTGACGGTTACCAAGACCGGACGGGGCACATTCGTCGTCGCCAGCCGTGTGGCAAAGGATCTGGTCCTGGGTCAATACTCCGCGCACGACCTCACTGAGGCGCGACCCCATATCGAGATTCCTGCTGCTGGACTGGCCGCAGAGCGCCGTTCGCCCGAGGAACTGGCAACGCTGCGCGATATCGTTGCCGCGATGAGCGAGGAGGACGACCCCGAGGTGTGGGTGGGCCTGGACTCAAGCTTCCACGCGCTGATTGCGAGGGCCAGCCGGAACAAGGTCTTCGAAAATGTCGTCTCCGATATTCGGGAGGCGCTTGCCTACCAGTCCGAGACCCTGAACATGGTGGCGGACCGGCAGCACTCATCCGACGAGGAACACCGGCGCATCCTGGCCGCCATCGAAACTGGCGACGCGGCGACAGCGCGCGTCGCCATGAGCCAGCACTTGCATGCCGTTGGCATTGCCCTCGACTCAATCCTCAACCCGCGTCCAGACGCCTGATCCCCGCCCCGGGAAGCAGATTCAGCAGCGCCTCGACCAGCTAGAACCAACACCAACGCCAAAGGACCCCATGATTTCTCCTGCCCCCGCGCACATTCTGAGCCCGCTGGTTCCGGAGACACTCCCCGAACACGTCCCGGTTGCGGTCCAGACCCGCGACGGCCTGGTGGAGAGCGTGCACCACGGCTCAGTCATCGCTACCGCGGCAGACGGCCGGACCCTCTTTAGTGCAGGCCAGCCCCTCGCCCTGTTCTACCCGCGCTCGGCCCTCAAGCCCCTGCAGGCCGTCGCCATGGTCCGCGCCGGCCTGGACCTCCCGGACGAACTCCTTGCCCTCGCGGCCGCTAGCCATTCCGGCGCCTCCGCCCACCGCGACGGCGCGCTGCGCATCCTGGAACTGCACAAATTGACCCCTGAACACCTCGAAAACAACGCCGACTTGCCCTACGGATTCCGGGAGCGGGAGGACTGGCTCGGAGGCGGCGGGCACGCCACCCAATTGGCGCAGAACTGCTCCGGGAAGCATGCCGCGATGGCTGCCACCTGCGTCATCAACGGCTGGCCGGTCATGGGGTACCTGGACCCGTCGCACCCGCTGCAGCGGCTCGTGGCCCTGACCGTTGCGGATTTGACCGGCGAGGACCCGGAGCTCACGTCCACTGATGGCTGCGGCACCCCGCTCTTCGCCCTTACTCTGCGAGGTATGGCCCGCGCTTTCGGCAAGCTTGCCTCGACCACGGGGCCCGGCAGTGCGGAAGCCTCAGTCGCCAGCGCCATGCGCCAACATCCCGAGATGGTCGCGGGCGAGGGCCGGGATGTCACCACGCTGATGCGCCTGGTCCCCGGCCTCCTGGCCAAGGACGGTTTCGAGGGCGTCCAGTTGGTGGGCCTGCCGGATGGCCGCGCCGTCGCCGTTAAGATTTCAGACGGCGGAGACCGCGCCCGGATGCCGGTCACCGTCCGCGCCTTGGCCGCGCTCGACGTCGACACTTCTTCTTTGGCGAGCCTCTCCGCTACGCCTGTGCTGGGCGGCGGGCGGCCCGCAGGGTGGCTGCAGGCCACCGATTTCCTCGCTTCCCTCGAAACCTCCGACGCCCCGTAAGGACCGCAATGACCACGCTCAACGAACGCTCAGACTTCCGTTCCGAACATGACCTCCTGGGTGACCGGGACGTTCCAGCTGACGCCTACTGGGGTGTGCATACCCTCAGGGCGGTGGAGAACTTCCCCATCACGGGCCAGCCGCTGTCCTCCAACATGTATCTGGTCCGCGGGCTGGCCGCAGTGAAACTGGCCGCCGCACGCACCAACCAGGAGCTCGGGCTGCTCGACGCCGGCCGCGGCGGGGCCATCGAGGAGGCGTGCACCGACATCATGAACGGCAAGCTCAGTGAGCAGTTCGTCGTGGACGTCATTCAGGGCGGCGCCGGGACCTCCTCGAACATGAACGCCAATGAGGTGATCGCCAACCGGGCCCTGGAAATCCTCGGACACCCGAAGGGCGACTACGCGCGGCTGCACCCCAATGACCACGTCAACCTCAGCCAATCCACCAACGACGTGTACCCCACCGCCGTCAAGCTCGGAACGATCTTCGCCGTCCGGGAACTGCTCGACGCCCTCACCGACCTCGAAGACGCCTTCGCCGCCAAAGCCCTCGAATTCCGCACGGTGGTCAAGATGGGCCGCACCCAACTGCAGGATGCCGTCCCCATGACGCTCGGCCAGGAATTCGGCACCTACGCCGTCACGATCGGCGAGGACCGGCTCCGCCTGGCCGAGGCCGACCTGCTGATCCATGAAATCAACCTCGGCGCCACGGCGATCGGCACCGGCCTCAACGCACCGGCAGGCTACGCCGAGGCCGCCTGCCGACACTCGGCCGAGATCACGGGTCTGCCGCTCGTCACCGCCGTGGATCTGATCGAGGCCACCCAGGACGTCGGCGCCTTCGTGCACCTCTCCGGCGTGCTCAAGCGCGTCGCCGTGAAACTGTCCAAGATCTGCAACGACCTGCGGCTGCTCTCCTCCGGCCCGCGCGCCGGTTTCGGCGAAATCAACCTCCCCGCCGTGCAGTCCGGCTCCTCGATCATGCCCGGCAAAATCAACCCGGTCATCCCGGAAGTGGTCAGCCAGGTGGCCTATGAGGTCATCGGCAACGACGTCACCATCACCATGGCCGCTGAGGCAGGCCAGCTCCAGCTCAACGCCTTCGAACCCATCATTGTCCACAGCCTCCACAAGAGCATCTCCCACTTGGAAGCCGCGTGCCGGACCCTCACGGCCCGCTGCGTCCGAGGCATCACCGCCAATACCGAACGGCTCCGCCTCACGGTGGAACAGTCAATCGGCCTCGTCACCGCCCTCAATCCGCATCTGGGCTACGCCACCGCCACGGCCATCGCCCAGGAAGCCCTCGCCACCGGCAAGGGCGTCGCGGAACTCGTACTCGAACACGGACTGCTCACCGCCGAACAGCTCACCGATCTACTCAGCCCGCAGCGCCTCGCCAACCTGAGCAAGTAGCGCACCCTCGAATCCCGAAGGACCCCCATGACTTACCCGGAAACTGCCCGCGCCCAAAAACAACCGGCCCCACAGCAGCAGACCGTCTCCGACCACACCATCCCTCTGCACGCTCATGCCTCCGAGGCGGCGCTCCACGCCGAGGACCAGGGCTACCACAAGGGCCTGAAACCGCGGCAGGTGCAGATGATCGCGATCGGAGGCGCGATCGGCACCGGCCTGTTCATGGGTGCCGGCGGCCGTCTTGCCACGGCGGGCCCGGCCCTGACGATCAGCTATGCCGTCTGCGGATTCTTCGCTTTCATGATTCTGCGTGCCCTCGGCGAACTCGTGATGCACCGGCCGTCATAGGGCTCGTTCGTCTCCTACGCCCGCGAATTCTTCGGAGAGAAGGCCGCGTTCGTCACAGGCTGGCTGTACTGGCTGAACTGGGCCATGACAGCGATCGTTGATATCACCGCCGTTGCGCTCTACATGAACTTCTTCAAGAAGTACTGGGCGCCGATCGCGGACGTACCGCAGTGGGCTTGGGCCCTGGCCGCCCTGGTCCTGGTCCTGGGCCTGAACCTCGTCAGCGTCAAGGTTTTCGGTGAGCTCGAATTCTGGTTTGCGCTGATTAAGGTGGTGGCGCTCACGTCCTTCCTGCTCGTCGGCATCTACTTCGTCATCTTCGGCACCCCCGTCGACGGCCAGGAAGTCGGCTTCAGCCTCATCGCGGACAACGGCGGCATGTTCCCGAACGGCCTGCTGCCGGCGATCGTGGTGATGCAGGGTGTCGTGTTCGCCTACGCCTCGATCGAGTTGATCGGTACCGCGGCGGGCGAGACGGAAAACCCGGAAAAAATCATGCCCCGGGCCATCAACACGGTCATCGTCCGGATCGCGGTGTTCTACGTTGGCTCACTCGTACTGCTCTCCGTTTTGCTGCCCTACAGCTCTTACAAGGCCGGCGAAAGCCCGTTCGTGACGTTCTTCGGCTCCACCGGGGTCGACGGCGTGGACGCCATCATGAACCTCGTGGTCCTGACAGCGGCCCTGTCCTCTCTCAACGCCGGCCTCTACTCCACCGGCTGGATCATGCGTTCCATGTCCATTTCAGGCTCTGCGCCGAAATTCGCAGCCCGGATGAACAAGGCCGGTGTCCCCTACGGCGGCATCGCCCTCACCGCCTCCGTGGCCGTCCTGGGCGTCATCCTGAATGCCCTCGTCCCGGCCGAGGCCTTCGAGATCGTTCTGAACGTGGCATCGCTGGGCATCATCAGCACCTGGGCCATGATCGTCCTGTGCCAGATGCAGCTTGCCCGGCTCGCGGCCCGCGGGGAACTGCGCCGGCCCACTTTCCGGATGCCCGGCGCGCCCGTCACGGGCTGGGTCACGCTCGCCTTCCTCCTGGCGGTGCTGATCCTGATGGCATTCGACTCCCCTGTGGGAACGTGGACCATCGCGTCCCTGGTAGTCATCGTGCCGCTCCTGATGCTCGGCTGGCGCCTCTGCCGGGACCGCATCATGGAAATCGCCGCCGTCCGTGATGGGTTCACCGGCCCCCACCCGCTCGTGGCGAATCGGCCCACCCGCGGTACCGGCGTGACCGCTGGCCGGGAGTCGGAGTAGCGTTCCATCAGCGCGCTCCGTCGTAACGGGACGTCGCGCAGGGTCCCTGTAGCGAAGTCGGGGTTCCTGCTCGATAAGAGCCCATCTCGTCGGCCCGGCGAAACGGCACTCGAAGGCACACTATTTTCGGTGCACAAGGACCTCGCTCCGGAGGCCAGCCCGAACGGGAAATCGAGGGTACTAAGGAGATCCAGAAGTATCAGACGCACCCGACATGGAGCCCTGAGCTACCGCTCGCTGGACGTCGACTACGACCGGCACAAGTCCGGTACATCCGTCCCGGAGTCGTCTCCCGCGTGGGAACACCTCCGCCTCGGCCCGCCCCCGGCATAATCATCTGATGGCGGGACCTCGCGGACAGCTACTGCTGACCACTAGGACCACTCCCTTGCCGGGCTGAACGTGGTGAGCTCTTTTGTGGATGCGCTGGGGTTCCGGGACTTGTGCGAGGACCGTTTGGGCCAGTTCGCCCCTCCGGGGCCGGGCATTGGCCCGGCACGATCCTAGGGTCGTTGGCGGTCATGCTCGTCGGCGGCGGGGAACACGTCTCCAACCTGGACATCCTGCGGACCGGTGCCGGGGTTTTCGGGAACGTTACCTCGAACGCGACGATCTCGCGGTTCTTTGAACGGACCGTGACCAACCCGGATGTCTTCAGCTACGGTTTCTCCACCTTGACGCGGGAGCTGCGTTCACGGGCGTGGGAAGCGGGCGGGGACCGGAACCCGGCCTTGAAGGCCACCGCCCTGGATCCGCTCATCGTGGATCTGGACGCCACGCTCGTGACCTCCCACAGCGACAAGGATCATGCCGTCGGCACGTACAAGGGCGGGTATGGCTTCGCCCCTTTCATCGCCAGCGTCGATTACGGCGCGGGCAACGGGACCGGGGAGATCCTGGCTGCGGTGATGCGTCCGGGCAATGCCGGGGCCAACAGCGCCGAGGACCACATCAAAGTGTTCACCCGGGCCATCGAACAGCTCCCCGATGCCTTCTACGACCAGCAGGGACAGCTGATCGGTGAGAAGGTGCTGGTCCGGACCGACAGTGCCGGGGCGTCCCGGAAATTCCTGCACCACCTCGCATCCCTCCGTGTGCAGTTCACGGTGTCCTACCCGGTACCGGCGCTCAAGGCCCACATGATCGGCTGGAACAACGACAAAAAGTACTGGCAACGCGCCCTAAACCAGAACGGCAAGGAACGCACCGACGCGTGGGTTATCAACGCCACCGAGATCCTCGGGCTCACCGACTACCCGGCGGACACAAACCTGCACCTGCGTGCCGA
Organism: Arthrobacter sp. MP_M4; assembly: GCF_035984855.1. Lineage (NCBI taxonomy): Bacteria > Bacillati > Actinomycetota > Actinomycetes > Micrococcales > Micrococcaceae > Arthrobacter > Arthrobacter sp. MP_M4. Next base: position 15,537 of record NZ_JAXCHX010000031.1, on the reverse strand, counting down.
ACCCCCCACCCCGGGGCGCAGCCGACCTTGCTGGACGCGGACGGGCACCGCATCACCGCGTTCTGAACGAACTCCCCGCGCTGGCACGGACCCGCCCTGGATGCCCGGCACCGGGCCCGGGGACGGTGCGAGAACCGATCAAAACCCTGAAGAACACCAGGCTCGGGAAGCTGCCGTTCTTCGATTTCCCCGCCAACCAGGCCTGGGCCACCATCGCCGCCCTGGCCCTGAACCTGGTCTCCTGGCTGCAACTCACCCCACTGCCAAACGGGCACAAGCCCCGCGCTGTCTCCACGCAGCGGGCCGTTAAGCGCATCCTCGGCGAGGAAGAACTGGCCGACTATATTTCGCCCTGGAAAGAACCGGCACGGCACAGGTCCTGGATGGCGATGGCCGCCTACGCCGACGCCCGGTACACCGTGAGCCTCGTCCCGCTGCTGCAGGAGGTTCAAATACCGACCCGTCTTGTCTGGTGCCGGGAGGACGACTTCCAAAAAATCAGCTTCGCCCGCCGCGACGTCAGAGAAATTGGTGGATCGGACCTCGTCGAAGTGGACGGCAAACACATCCCCACCGAAGATTCACCGGCGGCCGTCGCCCGGGCCGTCCTAGACCACCTCGGCACCCGACCAACGCTGATACGGGGACACGTCCACACTCGACCCGGGGGCCGGCCCAGCACTGGCCCCGGGAACTTTGCCGGTGTTGGCGCATGCTGAGTATCTGTCATCTCCGCCGCGTTCGCCGGTGACAGCGGGCATGCGGCGACTCCCAAGATCCACTCAGCCAGTTTGAGCTCCAGCTTGTCAATCACGGATCGGCCTGTAAGAAAGCCGGAAGCCGCGGGGACTATTCACGCATCGATGCCGCTGGTGATCGGTCCCGGTCTTCAAGGGCGGCTCCGGGGGCTGCTTGCCTTCGGTGACGGCGGGTGGCCAGCCGTTTCCGAAGCCAGCGCTCGGAGGCGCCCATGACCCGGGTAGCCACTGCCCAGTAGGCGATGCCGACCGCCAGGGAGGCTACGACCGCCAGGCCCTTGCTGGCTTGATCAAAAAGTGGAAAAACGAGCCAGTGCGTCACGTAGGTGTAGAGCGAGGCGCTGGCCAGGAGGCCTGTGATCGAGTGGAGCACGCGGGGCACTGGCATTGTCTGGAGCCAGAGAAGGATGAGGAATCCGGCGAGGACCGTGGCGTTTCGGAGTTCGTCGTCGAACACCCCGGGGATGGTCAGCACGGCGAGGACGGTCACGAGGGTCCGCTTCGGCAGTGTTCGGGACGCGGCTGCTGCCCAACCAAGCGCAAACAGCCACAGCACCGGACCCTGGCCCGGGTACGGGAGGTCGACGACGCGAAAACGCAGCAGGAGGTCCGCGCCGAGAAGAGCCAGCGGGACGGCCCATGGCCACCGGCGTTCCGCGCGCCCGACTGCGGGTATCGCCAAGAGAACAGTCACGCCGAGCAGGATGTGCACCAGCGCCTCCACGAACCAAAAACGGGAGAAGTCCGTCCATCCTTCCGGGCCGAGAAGGGAGTTGAGGAGGAACACATTTGCCCAGCTGTACGTGTCAGTCACCGCAAACGCGAAGCCAATCACCGCGACGCTTGGCACCACGATCCGGGCGACTGTCCGCAACTGCCGCCGTAACCGCACACGGGGCGGGCCACTTAGCTGGAACCGGGCAAAGTTGAATCCAGCGACGGCCACCAGCACGTGCGCCATTCCTTCCCATGAGAACCACCGGATATGGGTAGAGATGATGAAGATGATACCTAGGGCGCGCAGCACGATTCCTGTGTCCATGGGTGCGAACAGGCGCCTCCCCCACTTCTGGAAGACCGCCCCTACGCGACCTGCAGCGTCGGTATCTGCATCGATGACGCCGGCCCGTTCAAACTCACCCACCGGCGTCAGATGCCAATCAAGGGGAACGCCTCCAAGCGCACGCTCGAGCCGGACTGATGCGGCAACATAGGACAGCGAATCGCCACCCAGCGAAACGAACGTGTCCGTCTCACGGATGTCGTCCCGTTCGAGGACCTCCGCGAAAATGCCCCGCGCATTTTGGGAGGCCCCCTCCGGGTCGTCGTCCCGGCCCTTTGCCCTTTCTTCTTCACCTTCCGCGTACAGGGCCAGGATCGCGGGATAGTCCGGCTTCCCGCTGCTCAATCGCGGGATAGCCGCCACGGAGTGAAGATAAATGGCCGCGCGCGGCAAACCCACGTCCTGAGCGACCGATTTGGCAATCAGGGAAAGGTCATGCCCGGACTCGACGGCGGCGATCACCTGGCCGTCTGTGCCCGCGACCGCCGCGGAAAGACCCAAGTCTTTGAGGATCCGCTCGATCTGGCCAAGGTCCACCCGAAGACCGGCGATCTTCACGAATCGGCTGCGGCGGCCAACAATCTCATAGAGACCCTCGGCGGTCCGGCGGGCCAAGTCGCCTGTGTGAAGTTCGGCGACCGTGCGTCCCAGCACCAAATCCTCGGGCTTTTCTGCATAGCCGAGCATGACATTGGGTCCGGAATAGACAAGTTCGCGATCATCCAGCCCAGGGACCGGGGCCAGGCGGAACCGGCCGCCCGGAATCGGGATGCCAACAGCGTGTGGGTGTTCTGCCGCGACGTCAGGAGGCAGATAAGCCATCCGGGCCGTGGCTTCCGTCTGCCCGTACATGACGAACAGGTCCCAGCCCCGGCGCCGGCCCAACTGCGCGTAGCCACGTACCCGGTCCGGGTCCAGGCGGCCACCCGCTTGGGTGATGTAGCGCAGGCTTGGCAGGTCCTTGTCCGCGAAGCCCACCCGCTCCAACAGATCGAATGTGTAGGGCACTGCGGCGAAGGAAGTCACCTGCTCTCTGCGGAACAGCTCCCAGAAGCACGGGTCAACTACCGAAAGGTCGGTGAGCACCACGGAGGCCCCAGCGTAAAAGTGACTGTTCACGACCGACATGCCGTAGCAGTAGGACAAGGGAAGAGTGGTGGCGGCCCGGTCATCGGGGCGCAACTGCAGGTACTCGGCTATCGCGGCCGCGTTGGCCTGGACAGCCTCGGCGGAGAGACGGACAAGCTTCGGCGAGCCCGTAGAACCGGAGGTACTCACCAGGAGCGCCAGTTCCGGGTGCAAGGCGTGGCGGGACCCTTCTCGCCGCACCTCAAACATGGCTTCGCCACCCTGAACGCGTACCAGAACGTCCGGGTCGTACGCAGAAACAAGCGATTCAGAAGCCTGGCCGCCACCGGTCGGCAGAATAAGCAGCGGATGTCCGGATGACAGGGCCGCCAGATACACCACAAGTGAGGGCAGGGAATTGTCTGCCTGGAGGGCCACCAGGCGGCGTACCGTCCCCAAGGACCGGGCGGCAGCGTCCACCCGGTCGGCGAGTTCGCCGTAACTCACAGATTCGCCCTGGACGTGTACAGCGGTCCGGTCTCCGAATGCAGCCAGGCGAGCGGCAAACGAGACACCCGCCAAAACTGGCTTAATGGTCACCGAAGCACTTTAGTAGGTAAACCTAACCTAACTCAAATGGACAATGCTCAGGCTGGCGGCCCTGCTGCTTCGCTGCTGGAACGACCGTTCCCGCGTTACCGGACCCATCGCCCTGGCAGAGGTCCAAGGCTACGGCTGTGCAGCCGTCGTCGATGCCGCGGCCATCCACGGTGCCTTCGGCCGGGCGGGGTCAGCTGAGTGGCGGGACTATGCCGGGGACCTGGCGGGTAAATTCCGGGTGCCATTCTGCTGCTCCGGCCACCTCGGCCCGTACCCGGCCATCGCTTTGACCGCTGCCAAGCGCGCTGCCAGTGGAGCCCGGAAGAGATGGCTTGATACGAAAGTGAGGTTGGTCTGTTTACTCCGGTACGGCCGGTGGCCACAATCAACGAGTAGGCATCTGAGTCGGTAGTTGGTGAAGTTGCGGAAGCCGCGAGCGATTCTGCGGGTGGTTTCGATGACGCCGTTAATCGCTTCGGTGGGCCCATTTACTGGCAAGCGGACCTGGCCTATGAGTTCATACCGATGGCGCAGCTTTTGGGGACAGGCGAAATTCGCACCATAGGGGGAAGTGGTCCGAGATCCGCCAGGAGACCTCGTTTCGGGTCAGTCCGGTCATTATGTAAGGGATAAAATCGAATGAGCCCGCTTTTTGAGAGTAGGTCATGTCCTGCAGGAGCGATGAACCGTCTGGCTGGGAGAACCAAGCGATCTGGTCGTAGAAGTGCCGGGTGTTGTCATCGTCGAAGATGGTCCGCGGGACGTGGTTTAGTTCTGTCGGGGGCCACAGCCCCGTGTTGACGAAGGCCTCAAAGAGGGGGTCACCGATGCGGTCCAGGTTGAAATCCCCGAGGACCATGAGGTTTTTGTTCCAGTCGTTGCGACGGTCGGCCCATGCACGCATCCACTGGGCGAAGGCGGTTACTTCCGGGAGCCGTTCGGCCGGGTTTTTGCCCCACAGCACGTGCACGGAGGCCAAGGTGAACTCGATTCCGGCCCTGCTGAAACTTGCAACGTAGGGTGTGCGGGCAAACTGGCGCTGGGGGTCGTCACCGAAGGGAGGGAGCACGATTTCTCCGACCAGCCCGGAGGGCTGGACCCTGTCGGCGCGGTACAGGAACGCGAGGCGCTCACCGTTTCCTGCCGCGCCCTCGGTCACGTCCGAGATGATGACCCGCCACTCGGGGCCGAGACGCTCTAGCAGGAATTGAAGGGCCTCGGTGCTCCGCCGGATCTCCTGCAGCGCGACCACGTCAAAACGAGAGACGATCTCGGCGATGCACGCCACGGCATGCCAGTCACGTTTGGGTGAGTCCTTTGCCATCGCCAGCCACTTCTGAGTGAGGTCCCCAAACGCCCTCACATTCCATGTGGCAACCAGCAGATTCGATGTTGTTCTGGGCGCGATGACGGCATCGAGAGCCGGGCTGAGCCTGCTAAGGTCCTGGCTGACTATGTCGGGAGCAGCTGTCATGCTTCCATAGAATCACGCCTGACGGGCAAAAGGCACAGCGCTAGGATGCTGGAGGGACGCCCGGGAAAGAGAAGCTGCTGCAGCGGTCAAGGTTCTGGGCAGAATGGAAACGGGGTCACAGCATGAACTGGAAGCCCTGATGTCAATGCTGGACGGTTGCCAAGGCCGTGCGGGCTGCTGACCGGAGAATCCGGGAGACGATGGGCGACCATTGACATGCCGGGTCAAGGTGAGGATCGTCATTGCTACGTGTTCATCTCTTCAGACCCCAGCTGAAATCAGGCCACCCATGGGCAACGACGGCTATGGAGATCTTCAGGTAGATTTGCTTGGGTCATGGCAACTTCGGCGTGACAGGGACCTTGTGCACGTTGCTGCACGCCAGCAGCGGCTCATCGCGGTATTGGCGATCCGGGGGCCGAGCCTCCGAAGTTATCTCGTGGGTTTGTTGTGGCCCGAGTATCCCGAAACCAGAGCATTGGAAAGCCTGCGCGTGAGCGTGCATCTGGTCTCGAGGCAGGTACCTGGTTTGTTGGTCAAGGACGGGAACGTGCTGTCACTCAGCGAGGAGGTCCACGTTGACCTGCACCGAGTCCGGGCGCAAATCCGGGACCTTGACAGGATTCGTCCCAACGGGAAATTCGCCCCGTGGCTGTATGACTTACGCGGTGCGGAACTGCTTCCGGGCTGGTATGAGGACTGGGTTCTGTTTGAACAGATCCGGTTGCGCCAGGATAGGCTCCACGCTTTCACCTTGATCTCCCGCGAGTCGCTCAATCGCTGTGATTATGAGGCCGCCGTGGAAGCGGCAGAAGCAGCAGTGGAAATCGAGCCCCTCTACGAAACTGCGGTCGGACTCTACATTCAGGCCGAAATGCACCAAGGGAACACCGCATCCGCCCTTCTGGCTTTCGAAAGGTATCAGAGACAACTTAGGCAGGACATGGGCATTGAGCCTTCGGAAACGCTCCGGCGGCTCGTCGCTGATGTTCATGGCGGCAGGACCCATACCGCCAATGAGCGCCTAGTTCTTGCCGGGCCCGCTTGGCTGGGCCGCCAGCCACTCCCGCACAACCCGTAGCACTTCGCCAGGATCAGCAGTGGACAAAGTGTACTGTTCATGCCCCCGTGTCAGGCCATACGTTATCCTGGCTCGGAACCCGGTGGCCTGGTCCGGTTCGTACCAGGTGCGGATAACGAGAGTGCCCGTTGCCGGCAGCGCGGGGTCTGGGCCGTCTCGATCGGCTGTTTTTGCGGAACGGTGGTTTCTTGTCACGGCGTTCACCCCGCTTTCCGTCGGCGATCATGAAAGTGGCGGACTTCCGGTATTCGGGGCCCCGTTGTCAGTTGGCAGCAGCACCTTGGGTATGAGGGACGCATGGAACTCGAACCCCGGGGTTGCCAGCTGCCCTAATCCTGCGTCACAAGAATCAGGGCCCGCTTGGCTTCGGCCAGGATTTGAACAAGATTTCCCTTGTGGACCGCGGTGGACTTTGTCGGGGCGTGCGGGCGTGGCCCCGCTGCAGGAAAACCCGTGGATGATTTCCGCTCTTGAGATGAAGCGGGTGCTCTGGCTGGGGCAGTGGGGTAATCCGGGCTGCTGTCAGGCTTGGGGTCATAATCGGCTGCTTTCTGGAGCTGTTCCCCACGCGCCGGCGGGGCAGGGCTGCGTTGGTGGCTTGCTAGGCGGCCGGTTCGGACGGGTTTGAAGCAATGGTCAGGGGATGAAGCGGGGCTGCCCTTGCTGTACGCTCACCCGGCTGTGGGTTTTCTACCAGCACATGATGGCTGTCTGCCCGGATTCGCCCGCCCAGTAGAGTCTCACTCGTGCCACGTAGTGTCGGCCTTGAAAGAGCTTGGCTGAGACGCGGGAGTTGCGGGCCTCGCCGCTGTCATCGTCGCCGGCGACAAAGCGCAGTTGACCGTCGACTTCCTCGAACAGCACCAGAACGGTGTCAGCTGTTCCGAAAGTGGCGATCTCGTAATCGCGGGAGGCTTCGGGTTGGAGGGAGAAGTCGGCCTGGCCTCCCGGGGTCGAGGAAAGGGGAACGGACTGGAATGGCTTCAGGGCCCGAACCAGCGGCGCCAGTGTCGGAAAAAATTTCAGCACCCACTCCTTGTCCGCATCCGAGAGTCCGCCCGGTGGATTCAGGCCACCTTGGAAACGAGCGGGTTCCTTGATCAACCCGGCCGGGAACCAGTACTCCATGACGGAGTCCGGGTCCCAGCTGGACCCTTCGACTTCGCTGGCATCGATCTTCCGCAGCACATTGTTCAGTGTCTGATCCGGCGGCCAGTGGTTTGGTGCGCCGCCGAAATAGTCATATACCTTGGGCTCATCCCAGACGAGTCCGGCGAACGGATTCTGGTGCTCATGCGGCATGCCCAGGGTGTGCCCGATTTCGTGAAGCGCGGTGGTCCGGCCGTAGTCGTCGGTGAGGTCCCAGCCGAAGTTCATGGTGGGGTCGGTGCCGCCGATACTGAGTATGTCCCGTCCCACATATGACCAAGAGCCGTCCGTCTGGTCAAAAGCGATTCGCACCTCGGCTTCGCTCCGATCCGCCACCTCCGCAAATTCCAAGCCTATGCCCAGGTCTTTCCATCCTTTGAAGGCCTTGCGCACGGCGTCCTGCTGTGGCCCCGGCCCGTCAAGAAACCAGTAGTGCAACACGGTGCCGTTGACCCATTTGAGCCGCAACGCCCGTATAAGACGTTCCCTGCGGGGGGATAGGTCTGGCCTCAGCACCGGGCGGGATTGCGGTTTCAGGTCGCAGTGTGGACGGGCGGTCCTTACGTACTCCTTGAAAGGGCTGGTTTCAGAAATGGATGGTTCAGCCTTCTCAGAGGCTCTCCCCGGGTTGGGCACGTTGCGCTGTTGGTCGCCATCGGACGAACGGGGTTTTTCCCCGGGCATCAGCCCGGATGCCGGCTTCTCGCCCGGCATCCGGCTCTGTCCTTCCCCTGGCATCGGGCTGCCGGTACCCGGCGGGGGATTGGGCGGGTTTTGCCCTGTTCCCTCCTCCTGAACTCCCGTGCCGCTTGCACCAGCCGCCTGGCCTGGCCGTCCCGCGACCTTGGCGGCGAGCTGCGGTGATGCGTCGGACGGAACTGAGGCCAGGGCTACCTTGCGGACGCCGAAGTCGTCGTCGTCAATGAGATCGGTAAGAACGGTGGATGCTGACTCGGCCGGAAGGTTTTTGGCCGCCGCAGCGGCTGCTATGCGTATGGCCGCAGTCTCGCTGCGAGCAGCGGCCGACACAACATCCTGGCCCTGCCCGCCCTCAAGAAGACCGGCGGCGAAGGCGGCCTTGGCAGCCAGCAAAGAATTCTCTCCTTCAACGAGCGCCTGCAGGTGCGGGAGCGCCTCGGGCCCCAGCGCTGCGGCTCGGTCATAGTTGGGTTCGTCGGGTTCAAGGACCTCAAGTACGGCCTTCATCGATACGCTCATGGCGGGCTCCTATAGGTCTTGGGTGAAGGCGCTGTTGATCATGGAAGTGACCTCGGTGCTAATCAGGTCTGGCGGGAGATTGGTGATGTTGCCTGTGCCGTTTCCCGTCATCAATCTGTCGTTGTCGCTAACGTGGCGCAGATCCAAGACGTGGCCCACTTCATGGCCCAGGGTCCATTGCGTAGCGCCCTGCGCTATGACTGCACCTGGCTGGCCGGAGGGAAATGCTGCACAACCGTTGAACGGCGGAACCGTCGAGCGGACGAAGTAGGCAACGATGTCGTTGCTGCCCGCATTGTTGCGGTTGGTGAAGAGCTGGTTCTGCTCGGCGCTTGTCTGGCCCATAACGCAGCCCCCAACATCGACGTCATTGAGGGCGGGCAGATTGAGGCTCTCCGTGGACACTAGTTCAACGTCGATCCCGGCCGTGGCGTAGACCTCCCGCATCCGCTGCACTGCGGTGTCCACAGCAACCGTTGGGGCGGTAAGGACCTTGGCGTGAAGCCGCACAGTCGGGCGCATGGCCCACCATCGGTGCCACATGGCACTGTCTGTTCCCGCTCCGAAAATGTCTATCCGGTTTGGGCTCCAGGACACGGAGCCGGGCTCGCTGATAAGTGTCCCGCCCAGGGATTCCCAGCCGGACCACCCGTTCTGGAACCACTTATGCCACAGCGCCGCGTCCGTGCCGATGCCAAAAACATCCAGATGGCCCGGGGCCCAGCTGGAAACGGAAGGTGCAGAGGTGAGGACCCCGCCCAGGGACTCCTAGCCGGACCACCCGTTCTGGAACCACTTATGCCACAGCGCCGCGTCAGTTCCGACGGCGAAGACGTCAATCCGGCCATTGCCCCATGAGACGGCGGACGGTGCGGAGGTGAGGACCCCGCCCAGGGATTCCCAGCCGGACCATCCATTCTGGAACCACTTATGCCACAGGGCCGAATCCGTGCCGCGCACAAAGACGTCGAGACGGCCCGGGGCCCAGCTGGAAACGGAAGGCGCGGAGGTGAGGACGCCGCCCAGGGATTCCCAGCCGGACCACCCGTTCTGGAACCACCTATGCCACAACGCCGAGTCTGTGCCGCGCGCGAAGACGTCGATCCTTCCGTCGCCCCAAGAGGCTGCACCCGGAGAACTCGTCAGCACGCCGCCCAGGCTTTCCCAACCGGACCATCCGTTCTGGAACCATTTGTGCCAGAGGGCCGAGTCAGTGCCCCGGACAAAGGCGTCCAGTCGGCCCGGCGCCCACGACGATACGCTCGGGCCCGTCGTCACAGTGCCGCCCAGGCTCTCCCAACCAAACCACGTCATCGAACGTCTCCTCGCCTACGGGTGCCCCTTGGGTCGATGATTTCGCTGCGTATGCACGTCCCTATGGGACCGGCTTTTCCGGTTCAAGTACAGCCGCGCAACCGTTACAGCTGCGTTACCGTTGGTCGGCCCTGCGGGGACTGTGGAATTATCGGTGTATCCGGCTCGACACGCCAGGCGGTCTGCTTGGCAGGAGTGAGCTGGATATGCCGGTGACACTAGATGCCGTGAAGACTGCGGACACCACTGCGAAACCAAAGGAAATTACGGAGGCTGAGGCCGCCCGTGAGCTGGTGAGGATGGCCCGGGAACAGGGACTGTCTCTGACTGGTCCTGACGGGCTGCTCAAGCAGCTGACCAAGACGGTCATAGAGACCGCGTTGGATGAGGAGCTCACAGAGCACCTCGGCTATGAGAAACACGATGCAGCCGGGAAAGAGACCGGCAACGTCCGCAACGGGACCCGGTCCAAGACTGTGCTGACGGAGACCACCGGGCCGGTGGTCATCGACGTTCCGCGGGACCGGGCGGGCACGTTCGAGCCGGTCATTGTCCGGAAGCGCCAGCGCCGCTTGAATGGGGTGGACGAGATGGTCCTCTCGCTCTACGCCAAAGGCCTGACAACCGGGGAAATCAGCGCCCATTTCGCCGAGATCCATGGGGCTTCCGTTTCCAGGGAAACCATCTCCCGGATCACGGACAGAGTGCTCGAGGAGATGAATGAGTGGCAGAACCGGCCGCTTGATGAGGTCTACGCGGCGATCTTCATCGACGCCATTGTGGTCAAGATTCGGGATGGTCAGGTGGCCAACCGGCCGATCTACGCCGCCATCGGCGTCACCCTGGACGGAGAGAAGGACATCCTGGGCCTGTGGGCCGGCACCGGGGGCGAAGGTGCCAAGTTCTGGATGAGCGTGCTCACCGACATCAAGAACCGTGGTGTGAAAGACAGCTTTTTCCTGGTCTGCGACGGACTCAAGGGCCTTCCGGAAGTGGTGGGCAATGTCTGGCCGCTGACGACGGTGCAGACGTGCATCATCCACCTGATCCGCAACACCTTCCGGCTGGCCTCGAAAAAGGACTGGGACGCACTCAAGCGGGACGTCAACCCTTCTACACGGCGCCGAATGCTGCGGCGGCCCGGATGGCGTTGGAGGAACTCAAGGACCGTTGGGGCACGAAGTATGGCGCGATCGTGCGGCTATGGGAGAACGCGTGGGAGGAATTCATCCCGTTCCTGGATTACGACGTGGAAATACGGCGGGTGATCTGCTCGACCAACGCCATCGAATCGCTCAACGCCCGGTACCGGCGGGCGGTGAAGGCACGGGGTCATTTCCCGACAGAGCAGGCCGCGCTAAAGCGCCTGTATCTGGTCACCCGATCACTCGATCCGACCGGTGCCGGCAGAACCCGATGGGCCGTGCGCTGGAAGCCCGCTTTGAACGCCTTCGCCATCACCTTCAGCGACCGATTCCCGGCAGCTGAAAACTACTAAAGAAAACTGCCCGATACACCGTTTATGAGATAGTCCCGCCCTGCGATCCGTGGGCTGTCCTGATCCGGTCAGTAACACCGCGGTAACGGCCAGCCTGCTTTGATTTGCCACACGCCCGCATCCGGTTCCGTATCCGGGGCGGCAAATTCGTAGAGAGGGTGACGGTATGGGCTATCCAGGCGATGACGGCAGGCTTCCGGTAATCTACGTCCGTGGATTTGCCGGAAACGGCTCCGCGATCAACAGTGCTGTGGACGATCCGTTCTATGGCTTCAGCCAAGGGTCCGTCCATGTCCGCGCCGACAGTAACGGCAGAGCCAAATTCCATCAGTTTGAATCGCCCTTGCTGCGGCTCATTACCGACCATAAGTACGAGGTGCCCGTGCATGGCGACCAATGGGCGTTCCTCCAAGGCGCAGACACCGGCGCCGTCAATCCTGCGTCAGTATGGATCCATCGTTTTTACGATCAATCGGCGGCTACTTTCTCGAACGACCCTGAGAGTTTCTCCTTCGAAGAGGCCGCCCGGGACCTTTTCGACCTCATCAAGCTGGTGTTGGAGAAGACCGGCGCGCCGAAGGTTTTTCTCGTGGCGCACTCTATGGGCGGCCTGATCTGCCGCTCACTCCTGCAACGGGTCATTCCCGAAAACCAGGCCGGCGAGGATGGGGACATTGACCCGGCAGCCGGAACCAGATACGTCGCCAGGCTATTCACCTACGCGACGCCCCACGGCGGCATCAGTTTCGCTATCGGCTATGGGCTGCTCGAACGCGTTCGGGACGCTACCGGAATCCACGGTGCGGACGTCTTTGGCCCCGACCGCATGTATGACTACCTCACACCGGCAGCCCAAAGGCAGGCACGGACACGTGATGACTTCATCGGAACCGAGATGCCGGCGGATGGTTTCCCCGTGGACGAGCTGTTCTGCCTCGTCGGTTCCAACCCGGAAGACTATGACGCCGCGTTCGGTTTGTCCTCCAAAGCCGTCGGAGCACGCAGTGACGGGCTCGTCCAAATCAACAATGCTGCTGTCAAGGGTGCGCCCCTAGCCATAGTCCACCGGAGCCACAGCGGCCGTTACGGCATAGTAAATTCAGAAGAGGGATACCAGAACCTGCAGCGGTTTCTCTTCGGCGATCTCAAAATCCAGATTGATCTTGTCGGTTTCACCGTAGGGCGCGATGCCCCAGGCGACGTCGTGTTCCAACTGGACGTCGGCCTTGCCATCCGCGGCCTGCCTGTCCTAGTCCACGAACAAAGTGCAACTCACTTCTGTCCCGTGCAGATTGAGCACTGGAAGGAGGGCGACCCAATCGATTCGCCTGTGCCCTTGCTTACCGCGTTCCTCTCCTCCAAGGCCCCCCGCCCCCGGGTGGGCGGCCAACAGGTAGCGACTCTGCGTCACGCACTCAAACTACGGCTGATGTCGATCCAGGAAAAGCAGGGCAGGTTCTTCTTTGATGACCATATGGAACAGACAGAGGACTGGCAGGACACCCTTCTTGTCGACATCGAACCTCCCGGCAGTGGCCGAAGCCTGCCCCGAACCTGGGCAGCATGGAACAGCACTATCCCCACTGCCATCCGGGACTGGAACCCGGGGGACACAGATTTGCTCACGGACACCGATGACACACCCAACCGCTGGCGGGGCCGCATCGATGTGCCGGACTTCTTCAAAGAGCTGCTCGGGCAAAAGGCCGGTCTCCGGCTCACAGTCACACCGAGAAAGCACTTCACTTTCTGAGTAACACATCTCATACCAAACGGCAGTGAGGCGGTATCCGGGTGAAACTGACAGCCAGGCCAATAATGGCCCTTTGACCCCATTATCCTTGAAACGCAGCACGAATCAGGACGCGCAGGCCATGGGACTAGGACTGTCGTTGCATCACGCCAATCCCTCCTGGCCGATGCTGCCCTCGGTTGGGGCAGGCGCTCCTCACCAGCGCCGGGTGTTGGGGCCGGGTGCTTCCTGGTGCCATCCATATCCACATGATCGCCGGACATGGACCGGGCTACTGCCCCCTCTGAGAAGCGGGCATTCATTGCCTCTCCGCCGCCTTAACGGGAATCGGATTCCTGGTTCCTGTACCACAGCCGGACGTCCGGGGGGACTGGCGGAGCGGAGGCCCCATGGGGACGTCTGCCTGTTGCGCCCTTCGAGCCCAAGGGCGTGCAGCGGCTGGTTCGATTGCCTGCAGCGTGACGCCCGTCACGATGCCGTAAGCCGGGTGCGCGACGATGTCGCTTGCCCAGGCCGCGGGAGGCCATGTGCGGGGATCGGTAATTCCGCGAACGTTCACGGCCGTTACTGCCAATCAGTGCGCCTGCCGTCGCGGCCAGCACTCCGCCGCCGATTACGAGACCCCGTAACTGCAATCGGTCCATCGTTGCCGACTGTCCGGAGGATGACAGCTGCCAGAACAAGGATGATGCCGAGCACGATGAGAACCCATGTGGGAACTGCCGCCGCGGCAATGGACTGGTTGCAGGCGGCTTCGGCACCGACGCCACCAAGCGAGTCGTAGTAGGTTGCTGCGAAGTTGTCCGCCCGGAAGACGCTTCCGCACAGATTGCCGACCTTCTGGGACCCGATAAAAATGCCGATGCCGGCTGCAAAGGGGCCCAGCACGACGAGCCAGATCCAAACGCGGCGTGTAAGTAAGGTGTTGCGTGTCCCTGACATGGTTTTCCCCAACGGAATTCTTTCAGATGATGCTGATGGAATCTTATCTGCGCGCCCGGCGGCGCGCCGCAGACAGTAAGGCCTAATTGATCATTGCAAAGGATGCCGGAACGCTTCATAGTTCTACCGGAGCCACCCGCTTCGGGGCCCTGCACAGCTATGGCTGTGCCGGGGGTCGGCCGTGACTGGTGATTCGGTCTGTCCTGATACTCTTCGCTGCTCGTACCGTGGCGAATGTGGCCAGCCCACACAGACTTCAGAAAAATCCCACCGGACAACAGGAGCCCAGTAAGCCATTCTCGATTCCCTCCCAGGCAGTCCCGGAGGGCGGGGGTAACGAATAGGCTGTGGGGTAGATTCCTGATGAACGCGCCAATTCGGCGTGCGGAGGGCTTATCCCTGGAAAGGGATTGCCATGCGAACCATCAATCGCATCTTAACCGTAGCTACCGCCGTGTCCTTGGCGGCCATTACGGGCTGCACGGCCCACAGCGGAAACTCTTCCGCACCCCCCTCGGCCGGCTCCGCCGGGCCGTCCGTTGGGCAGGCGCAGGCCGCCGAAGCGGTCATCACCATTCAGAATTTCAAGTATGAGGTTCCGGCGTCGGTAAAGCCGGGGACGATGGTGACGGTGACGAACGCGGACAGCGCCCCGCACACGCTTACTGCCAAGGACAAGGGCGGTTTCGACGTTGAAGTCCCGGGCGGTGGCACGGTGGTGTTTAAGGCTCCGGACGCCCCGGGCGAGTACGGCATTATTTGCAGCTTCCATCCGCAGATGACCGGCACGCTGGTGGTGAAATGATCCGCCCGGAGCTACCACCGGCCAGCCGCACACGCACCTTATGGGTATTGCGTGTGTGTGTCGCGGCGGCCCTGACCGTCAGTGCGGTGATCCATGTCCAGCTCGCCCCGGGCTATCAGCAGGCAGCCCCCGGCGGTCTCGGTCAAGGGACCCTGTTTCTGGTCCAGGCTGGAGCCGCGGCCCTGGCTGCGGTGTTTGTGCTGCTCAGAGGTTCCCGGACAGCTTTCGCCGCCGCCGCCGTGATGGGATTCTCGTCCCTGGCCGCGGTCATCCTCTACCGTTATGTCCAGGTCCCCGCTATCGGGCCGTTGCCGTCGATGTACGAACCGGTCTGGTACACAGCCAAGACCATCACCGCCGTCGCCGAAGCCATCGCCGGAGCGCTGGCTCTGACAGGCTTTGTCCTGCGGCAGCGGAAATCCCACTCCGGGCCAACGGCGTAGCAGGGCCGGCGTCACGCCCCTCGAGGACCTGAGTAACATTCCAAAAATTGCGGGCTCGCACGTCTTAGCTTGGCCTGCCCGACTCACGCCAATGTAACTTCAAGCTCAATTTGTGGCCCATATCACTTGTATATCCATCCTTTTGCTGTTTTGCTTCGAAGTGCCTTTGTCCCTTCCTTTGGGACGTCGTCTACATCACACGCGCGTGTATTTGAGGAGATTTATTCAATGAAGAAGACCCTTCGCCTTTTGGCGGTCCCCACCTTGGCCCTGGCTGCCCTGGCGGTTTCCGGTTCCCCGGCAATGGCAGCGGACCAGTCCTACCAGTCCACGTTGGGCCAGGTTAACGGCAGCACAGGCGCCGGCACCAT
>NZ_JAXCHX010000030.1:0-44102 GCF_035984855.1 Arthrobacter sp. MP_M4 | reverse complement strand
CTGCCCGGGCCCTCATGGATCAACCAACCCAAGGAAAACACCGAACAGTCAGCCGCCTAACTCCCGTTGGTACCGTTCAGCTTGAAAAATTCCGCTTCGGCGTGGAGCCTATGACGAAGGCTTCCGGCCGCCGAGCCAGTAGAGCGTTACGTCTGTATCCATGGCAGACCAGGTTGGCACGCACTTAGCGGGCGTCGGCGAGGTTGGGCATGAGGGTGACGTCCTCGGCCCTCGCGGAACGCCGGACGAGTGAGACTGCCTTGTGTTCTGCGAGTCCACAGACACCGTCAAAAACAACCCTTTATGCATGTTCTGTGGGCGGCTATTTTCGTGTCACGCAATCTCCGTCGCGGTCACGTCTACAAGACGTAGATAAGATGACGGGTAAAGCGACATTGACGCCGACTTCCATGGACTGGGGGGAGTGGCGTCATTTAAGCGAACGTATAAATGACTTCGCGGCCGAGATCGACCGGCCGCTCTCATCAGTAGCGGCTGGTACTGGTTTGGTACCATTTTGGTATGGCCATGAATCTACGAGTTCCCGAAGACCTCGACCGCCGTCTCGATGCGCTTGCTGCCGAGGCGCACACTTCCAAGTCCGCCCTGCTTCTCCAAGGGGCCGAGCTGGTCCTCCAGCGCCACGACCGAGGCCGGGAGATCAGTGAGGGTTTGGATTTCGTGATGAGTCATGATGCGGAGCTGCTGAAGCGCCTTGAGGATGCATGAGTTCCTACCTCGAAATCGAGGACGCACTGCAGGTGATCGACCGGTACGGCTTCCACATCCGTGACATCGGGCTGCTCGCTTCCGCCCTGGCGCGCCCCGCGACGACGGTCATGGGCACAGATGCCTATCCTCAACTGGCCACGAAGGCCGCAGCACTCCTCGAGTCCGTGGCCAGGTTCCATCCGCTCATCGACGGCAACAAACGCACCGCCTGGACGCTCATGGTCCTGTTCCTCTGGATCAACGGCTATCGGCACGTCTTCAGCGTCGACGATGCCTTCGACCTGGTTGTTGGTGTGGCCGCCGGCGACATCGATTTGAAGCGCAGCGCCATCCTGATCGAGAAACACCTGATGCGGCGCTAGGTGCTGTGGGAGGGGTCCCAGACTGATGGCTCGGAATTCGGCCATGAGCAGTCGTCGGGGGAGTTCGGAGGCCAAAAGCAGGGTGTGCACAATGTGCACACCCTGGGCTTCGGATCGGGTCGTACTGGTGCCGGACTGGGCCGGATTGCGGAGGTTGGCGGGGGAGTCGCGGAACTTCAAGGGCGGGAACCCGGTTCGAGTCCCACCTTGGGCACAGTGTTTCCGCAGGTCAGGGGCTTTCTTGGTGTTTTTTCGTGTGGACAGTGTCCACACTCTTGCCTCTGATCTGATGTTCCGGGTGTGTGGGGTCCCGGAACGGCTTATTCGGTTATGTGGGGGAGCGGCTGGCTACGGCGGACCGGGTGCCCCCTCGCGGGGTCCCTTATGGGTGTTCATCCTCGTTCGTCCTTCCGTAGGGTTTTCGCGTTCACCACTTCATAGTGGCTAGGGCCGCGGACTACATAATTTGCTGACTATTCTTTAGATCGAGCCAGGGTCGCGGCCGGTCCGGAATTTCCGCTCTGATACCTGTTCATGCAGGAATGCGGGGGGAACGGCATGACATGGCAACCGATCCGGAGCAGATCATGAGCTCCCTGAGCCTGGCCAGTCGGTTGGCGGGCCGGCTCGGGTGCGAGTCGTAGGAGTTGATGGGACCTGCTGCCGTGGTGGCCTTCCCACCATTTAGCCCGCCGCCGCAGCCATCATTTTTCCCGGCATCGCGCATCCGGCTTCTGGGTATACTGCATCGCTGTCCTCGCTCTTTTGACCGTGGGAGCTGGCCACGCCACCCTGCCCTCAATCAGATCCCGACGATCTCTGCCTCCGTCGCAGTCAATGCATGCTGGGCGAGCAGCGCGTCGACGACCCACACCGTATCTTTCCGATCGCCTGTGCGATCGCGGTGATCTTTCGAGGAAACGTGGGCATATCAGATAAGGACTCCTGCCATCGCGTTGTTTGTATCGTATAGCCCCAG
The DNA here is from genome assembly GCF_035984855.1 of Arthrobacter sp. MP_M4. NCBI lineage: Bacteria > Bacillati > Actinomycetota > Actinomycetes > Micrococcales > Micrococcaceae > Arthrobacter > Arthrobacter sp. MP_M4. The sequence continues at coordinate 42,029 of NZ_JAXCHX010000030.1, read as the reverse complement.
AAACCGCCAGCTACGCCCCCGACCGTGCCTGGCAGCAGCACGGGATCCGACTTGAACGTTCCAAGTCGACAATCTCGGCGTCGCGCACTGCGGGGCCGGTCACGAGCAACAGCCGCGACAACGTCGCCATTCGCCTCGGCTACGGTCTCACCTGGCCCTTCTAGCAGTACCCCGGCGCCGATCCCCGCGCCGCTCTACGAGATGTAGCAGAGCTTGGTAGCGCACCTGACTGGGGGTCAGGGGGTCGCTGGTAGTTCGAGGGGCGAGGATCCGCCAGCATGTCGTCAAGAATCCGGCCTGCCGCGCCCATGTCTATGTTCACAATGGAACGGACAAAAAACGCCGATAGGAAACAAAATAAAAGCGACTGAAGTGCTAGTGGCCCAAGCGGACCCCCCTACGCTCGGCCTCAGGAGAGCCTGTGAATCCGACTTCTGTCATCCTTGCAATCAAGATGCGTTCAAGCCCGCCCAGACTTTAGGTCAGTTCTCAAACCGCTTGTAGAAAAGGGTTGCGCTAATCGAAGACACGGAGCAGTCTCGAGTCAGAGGGTTTGGAGGTGGTGGAGGTGGCCGAGCACCGCGAAAAGGGCCTTGCTACTCCTTGGTTTAGACACACCAAAACCCTCGTCATTGGCGCGGGTGCCATGGCGGCGGCTCTCGTCAGCATCTTTGCGTTGTGGGACCGCGCGGGTTCCCCACCGGGGGAAGACGTGGCAACCATAACATCGGTGACCATTACCAGCCGGACATCGCTTCTCAAGTTTTCGGCTCAGGGCTTGGGCAAGGAACTCAACTTCCGGCCCTTCCCCCACGCGGCTCAAGAGTCGCGAAAGGACTCAGAGCTGCCGGTCGGAATGTTGGTAGTCGCTACTTCGACGGCTGACCCGACCCGGCAGACCCCTCCTAAGAGGTCGACCTCAACCCCACCTGTGACCCCGACAGCCAAACCGACGTGGACATCGACGGCGACACATTCAGCCTCCGAATCCTCGCTTCCGGAAACGGCAACGCCGGCACCATCATCGTCGACGACTTCAACTACGCGATGGACACACGGGCTTCCCTCGGAGGAGTACCTCGATGCCGTCCGACGGCAACAGCTGCTGAAGGACGTCCGCTCGGATGTGTTGAGCATGTTGCCCATCGTAAAACCCCCGGAGGCCGTCGACGAGAAGGGCAACGCTATTCCACCGGATCAGGTGGCAGCTGAACTAAAAAAGGCACTGGAAGCAGTTGAGACTGACGGCGGCCCCAGCCAGGGAGATCCCTTGGGATGGACGGTCGCAGTTGGACTGGAGCTCAAGGGATTGCCCAGTGTGCCGCTGTTCTTGACGTGGTCATTGGACGGACTTGAGGTCCCGGAGACGTGGCGAACCGAAAATCTAGCCTACCGAATCGTTGCCACGACGCAGGATGATACTGGGGTCGCAGAAATTTGGATACCCGACCTTAGAAAACCCGGCGTGTACAACGTCAACGTCCGGCTAAACTACGATTCAAATGGAGCGATCGCAGCCTTCAACCAACTGAGAATTCCAAACAACTGATATGTAGGCGTTCCTGGTCAAGAGGGCAAGGGTGATCGGTTCAGGATTACGCTGCCAGGAGCGCTCTTTTGTGTCCGTTTTTCTGTGTCGTCCCGTTTGGCTGGCGCGTTGTGACCGACGGAGACGCTGTCTGGGATGCTGCGGTGATTTCGGACAGCAAAATTAGCGGTTTCTTCTACGCTGCCAGGGCTGGCTGTTGATAACCATAGTGGACTTCGTTGGGCCGGCGGTAACCGAGCGCGGAGTGGCGGCGCCGGCTGTTGTAAAACCCCTCGATGTAGCGACTTACGACGCTGCGGGCTTGTGATCTGGTCGCGTAAACGGTCCGGTACACACGCTCGTTTTTCAGGGCGGAGAACGCCGACGCGGCGACGGCATTGTCCCAGCACCCCCGGTGGCTCCCAACGACTGCCGGATGCCGTTGCACCACGCGCCCATTTCCCTGGACGTTTTAGTGGGTTGAATCAGCCCACGCTGCCCCGGTCGGAGTGCCAGATCGCGTCAGGCTCGATCCGGGTTGGGGCGGCGTTCTTGAGGGCGTCGGCGACGAGTTCGGTGCGCATGTGATCGGCGATGGACCAGCCGACGACTTTCTTGGAGTAGCAATCTATGACGGTGGCGAGGTAGACGAATCCTTGCCAGGTGTGGATGTAGGTAATGTCGCCGACGAACTTCACTCCGGGGCGCTCGGCCGTGAAGTACCGCCTGACGAGGTCGGGCATGCCCGCCGCTGTTTCAGCGTCAGCCTCGGTGGTGATGCGGAATTAGCGTGGCTGGCAGGCCACCAGGGCCTTGGAGCGCATGATCTGCCGCACCAGCTCCGGTGAGCACTCGGTCTGTTCCGCGGCGAGATCGGCGTGGATGCGCCGGTACCCGTAGGTGCCCTGGGACTCCTCGAAGTAGTGCTGGATCGGCGCGGTCAGGCCGTGGCGGCGGGCCGCCGTGGCCGATTGAGGGCGGGTGGCCCAGTGATAGAAACCGGACGTCGAGACGGCCAGCCAGCGGCACATTCTCACGACCAAATTCAGGTTGGCGGGCTCAATTTTTGTGGAAGTCGATGTATTCGTACTTGATCACTACCGCTGCTCCCGCGCGAAGTAACCGGCTGCCTTTTTCCGGCATATAGTTTCCGCGCGCAGCTCCTGATTTTCCCTCTCGAGCTCCTTCAGCCGGGCCCGTTCCGGCACTGTCAGATCCGCATCCGTGCTGCTGTTGGCCTCGCGGTACTTGGCCAGCCAGTTGCGGGGCGTCTCGGGGCCGACACCGCTTGAAAGGTATCGCCGAGTCGCTCCCTGGTTGCGCGAGGACGACAATTATTACGGGAATGGCTCTCCCTGCCGGTGGAGTGCCCAGTGAAGGTCCGCCCCGCCAAGCCGAATCCGCAGTGCACCGTCCGCCCCTCAGTCGCCCTCGTACACCGAGCGGAACACCACAAAGTTGAGGCGGGCGCGGAGGGCATTGGCGCGCGGGACCGTGAACTGGCCGGCGATAAGCCGGCGATGGAACGCCCACACAGACAGAGTCGGGACCGTTCCGTCGGGGTCGCGGTTCTTCGTCATATCGCGCCGCAGCAATTCGCGCCAACTACTGGCGCGCATGTTCCACCGCATGTAGGTCATGCCCAGAAGATCGAGCGGCCGCGGCTTCGGCTTCACCTCGGCCGTCGCTGCCGCCTGGCTTTCCCGCCAGAACGCGTCGACAAGCATCAGCGAAAGCACGGCGAACCGACGGGATGCAATGACGCTGAACTCGCCCGGCGCCCCGGGAACCGCAGTGACAGTGAGCTCGCCATCGATCTCCGCAGCGATGTTCCGCGGCAGCCGTCCGGCCGTTACCTCCGCTGCGACGGCCGCGCGGAAGACCGTGTCGTGCTGGGCGCCCGAGCCGGGACCCTTGGCGATGTCGTTGTCCTTGCCCGGCACGGCGATCGTCTTGACGAAATGGTCCGTGCCCATGTTCACGAAGAAGAACGCCGAGCGCCAGAGCGAACGCGCGTCCGCGGCGTCGTTTCCCCGTACGCGGGGACCGACGGGCGGGGTGGTCAGCCCCTCCTTCGCCCAGACGCCGAGGAGGATCCAGGGCGGGGCGGACTGGCTGGGATTCTCGAACCAGGCGCGGTATGCGTCCTCGACGCGGTCGTCCCTGACCCGCCCGAACAGCGCGTTGTCGTCGAGCGTCGGATGCGGACTAGCGGGCGTTCCGATCCCGGTCTCGGCCATCATCGTCGCGCGCGTCCTCGCAGTAATGCTCGTCACCGTACCTGCATTTGCGCGCTCAGCGGCGGCGCGACCGCGGGCGAATGCGATGCCCGCCTCGAGCAGGCGAACCCGCTCGGCCTGATCCGACGTGGCGAGAACACTGCGCTTCACGACGGAGAAGCGCGTATCCAGCGCGGGCGGCTTAGGCGAGGGTGAGGCGAACTTCGCGCGGTGCAGTGCTATTCGGTTCATCGCCTCCGCGCCGGCCTGCCCGGGAATGATCGTCCAGAGCTTCCACGAGCCGCGGACGTCAACATGGATGCCATCGGAGGCGACCCCGATAGCGAGCTCCGGCCCGGCCGCGTCGATGGCTAGCTGCGCCAGCTGTTCTCCCGGCATGCCGGAGACGCGGATGTCAGCCGCCTGCCCGGACGTGTGCCGGCTCTCGGTGTCCGCGGCCGCCGAAGCGAATCCGCTCGGCCGATAGCCTGCATCCACGAGAACGGGGCGGCCGGCCTTGTCGCGGATCGCCTGGAGCACGCGAACCAACTCTGGGGAGATGCGAGCGATGGGCGACGGGATTCCTCCAGCGGCGGCCAGCTCCTTCACGGTGAAGTTCTTGGAGAGGGAGCGGCCGAGCGATGCGTGGACGATCGCGAGCAATGGCAGACCGGTGGCGTGAGGATCGGCGTGTGCGGGATCGGACGCGGCAGCGGGCGCCGCGTACGGGAGTGAATACCCGGAAGGGAAGACGACAGATGCACCGGGACTCTCCGCGGAGGCGGCTGCGAGTGCGAAGTCCTCGAACTCGGTCCCGGTAGCGGACTCAGTGGCGGACTCGGACTCCCAGGCCAGGCTCTCGGCACTTCCCTCCGTCCAGGTCGCCTCGGCGGTCGCTTCCGACTGGTCGGCGGCCGGAACGAGGTACTCCGCGTCGAGCTCCTCCGGCTCGAAGGACTCCGAGAAGACCGCCTCCCCGCCGAGGTGCTCCGGCTGCGGTGACTCGGGAGCCTCCCACGCGAACGCTTCGGAGTCGAATGCCTCGGGCTCGAAGGCTTCTGCGCCGATCGCCTCGGGCTCGAATGCCGCCAGCCCGGGCGTTTCCGACGAGCGGTCCTCGGGCTCCGACCCGAAGTGCTGCGATTCGCGTTGGGCCGGGCGGAACTCAACGCTGTCGTTCCAGGAACCGGACGCCTCAGCGTGCTCCCTCCACGAGTCCTCCTCTTCACCAGCCTCGCCTGCTTCTTGTGCCTCACTGGAAGCGACCTCTGCGGCCTCGACCTCGCCGTCCTCATCCTCGGCCGTGTGCTGATCCCAGGACTCCAGTTGTTCCTGCGATCCGAACCCCTCCCAGGACTCCGCGACAGGGGATTCGGACCCCTCCCAGGACTCCGCGACAGGGGATCCGAACCCCTCCCAGGACTCCGCGACAGGGGATTCGGCCCCCTCCGCCCACTCCGCGGCCGCCATTTCGCTCCACATGTCCTCCTGCGCTTGTTTGCCCGCGGAGGGCAGGCAAGCGAAGCGCCGTGCGTCCGGAACGTCGGAGCCGGCATCAGCGAGGAGCGTTCCGCCGTACTGACGGGGGATCTCTCCGTGACCGACCGTGGTGCGCTCGACGCGGAAGCGTGCCCGCACGGCGGGTGGAGCGGCGGCCAGGAGTGTGCACAGCGTCTTGCCCAGGGTCTCGCTCGCTGGCTGCGTGCCCGGGTGCTTGGCGGTCCCTGCCCGGTAAAACACCCGCATCGCCGCTCCGGTTCCCGTCGGTATCCGCCTCGCTGCCCACTGCGCCAGTGCCGTCGCCGGCTGGTAGAGCGCGTCGAAGACATACACCTCGTCCGGGTCGCTCTGCGCGACTATCGCGAGCATCGCCTTGCCGCCGCCGGAGTGCGCCGTCAAGACGAGGCGCCCCCGGGGCGCGCTCACACCCGTGGCGCGTGTGAAGCGGTCCATGGCGTCGTTCACCAGCCGGTCGAGGGCGCCCGCGGGGGTCAGCGCGGGGAAGTCGTAGCCCCGACCGCTTGAACCACCGTAGAAGTCACCGCGCGGCAGCACGGTGAGCGTCGGCCGAGTGCGGGAGCCCAGGTCCAGCCCGCTGATGCGCCGCATCTCGGTGTCGATCCGCATGCGTGACGCGTTGGCGCTGAAACCGTGCAGATGCACGACGACGTCGATGGCAGTGGGATTCGCCATTGTGTTCCAGCCCAGCACGAGGTCCGGCGGGGTGCCGCGGTGCTTCGCGAGCAAGGGGACGCCGCGCACGATGAGCCCGCCGGCCGTCGTCGCGCCGGGGACGATGGGCAGGGGAGCGCGTGGCGCGGGGGACGGGGGTGGAGGTGTGAAAGGCGCAGCTCCGCCCTTGTGTTGCGTGCGGTACCGGGCGAGTTCGTTGAGGGCAGCGGAGTTCTTCAGCGTGCCCTTGCCGAAGTAGGTCCAGCTGTCGCCGCGCCCGCGCACATCGACGTGCGCGTAGTCCGGGCCGACGCCGAGCGCGACCTTCGGCCCCCACACGTCGATGGCGACCTTGGCGATGTCCATGCCGGTCATCCCGGCGATCTTAATGTCGGCGGCCTTCCCAGCGCAGTGCTGGCTCAGGGTCGGCGGTTTGCCGTAACCCTTATACACCACGCCGTTGCGTTTCCACGAGCGATAGCCGGAGGTCACCTTGACCGGCTTGCCGACCCGGACGCGGATGGCCTGCAGCAGTTGGACGAGTACCGGTGAAATGCGGGCGATGTCGGCCGGCTTCCCCCCGCTCGTCACCAGTTCGCCCACCGTGAAGTTGTCCGAGACCTTCTTCACCCGGACCGATGGCCCGGTGTCGAGAAGCGGGAGGTTGGCGCCGGTCGGATCCCAGTGCTCCTCGCCCGGGCCCGTCGCGCCGGTAGCCGGCCGGAGTTCGAGCCCGGACCGGAAGGTCTCGTCCTCGGTCTGCGGTGCGATCACGCCGTACCGAAGCAACTCACCCTGGAAGGATTCGTCGAACATTTGCTCGGTGGAGACGGACTCCGAGGACGTCCCCTCGAATCCCGTCATCGTTACCGCCTCCGCGAACGGCGACTCGAACCCCGCGCCCTGCAACATGTCGGTAGCCTCCTGCGAGCTATCGAGTCAGGGACGGCTGCGAGGTACGCGGCCGTACCTCGATGGGGGTCTTGCGGGACTTCAAGTCACGCCCGGTCGCCGCAGACCACTCCGTGATGACGCGGCGGCTCGTTGAGCCGAGCAGCTTCACGTTGGTGTTGGGAATGACTCCGTCCTTATAGAGCACGTAGGCGAAGTCAGGTGAGGGGATGAGGTTGCTCTCGATCGTGCGCAACAGCAGGGATAGGTCGTCGGCCATCGAGATGAGGGACGACGTCTTGGAGTGGGCGGGCAGCCCTACCTTGGCGCCGATCAGCTTCAGCCGGTCGGATGCGTTAGTAGCGGTCGCCCGGAGGTCCTCAACGACGGCAGAATTCGTGTCGAGGGTGAAGTAGAGCCAGCTGAGGGCGGTCGCCGCCGCCAATTCCTCCCGCGCCAGCTGAGCCGACTGCCGCCGGGAGAGAAGTATGAACTTCAGTTCCTCTGTGATCGCGAAGATGCGGTCCTGGTCGGACGAGTTCACGCCCGAGAAGTTCTTCACATTCATGATCGCCTGCCACACCTCGTACAGGAGCTCTTCGAAGAGCCGCACAAAAGAAGTATTCGCCGCGATCGCCTTGTCGTACGCGAACGGCTTGTTGTCCTCGCTGCCGAACGCGAGGTCCATGCCGAACATTCGCCAGTACGCGTTGCGCCGCACTGACTCGGCATCGGGCCGGAGGCTGCTCGTTGAGAGCCACGCCGACATTGGGTAGTCCGCTCCGAACACCAGGGTTTCGGTGACGTCCAGCCAGCGCTGCGTGTCGATGGAGGGGATGCCAAGGCTTTCACCGCGCCGGAACTCCCGCACCACCCTGGCCATGATCTGCACCATTCGCGTGTTCTCCAGAATGTACGAGTACATCAGATGGTCCCAAGCGAAACCCGGCACGGGCGGATAGCTCGCGAACGCGCCCATGCCGAACAGGGCGCTCCGGGCTTTGCCGCTCTGCGGGATGGACGCGTTCCACGCCCTGGCCGCGTCCCAGACCTGTTCCATGTACAGGACGAGGTCCAGTTGGTCCGCCTGCAGCACCGCGGTCGCGGCGTCCGAGGGCTGCGGTGTTGCGGGGAAGCCGGGCAGAGGGTTGCCGTTGAGCGCGACAGGGTCAAGAAGCCGTCTGGCGAGTTGAGGGATCATGATCGTTCCGTTTCTGTTCTGTGCGATGCGTCGATGGGTCAGGGTGCCGTGACGAAGCTGGTCGGCGCCGGCGGCGTCCCGGGAGGCGGGCCGGGCTCGACGATGGTCGCCCGGCGGACGACGTAGGAGTTGGAGTCGAAGCGTGCGGTGGTCCCCTGGACCTCCCGGAAGCGTCCGACGTCGACCGTCCCCACTTCCGCCCCGGCCGACGTCAAGGTGTTGAGTACGGCGAGCGGTGCCAGTTTCGCGCCCAGCGTGCTGTCCAGGTTCTGCAGACTGGTGCTCAGCCCGTCGAGTGCGCTGCTCAGGAGCACTTCCCGCATGAGCGACTCGTACTTCTGCCGGTCCGCCTCGTAGAGGGCCTCCACGCGCTCCATCCGGGAGCGATACTCATCCTCGCGGACGCGCGACTGAAGCAGCTCCCCTTCGAGGGCGCTGATCGCAAGGGAGGCCTGCTCGAGCCGCTGGCTCAGCTCGTCCTCGAGCATGCTGAGTCTCCGCTCCGCGTCCTCGCGCTGTTTCCTCTCCCGCTCGACTTCTCGCCGCTGCTCAGCAGCGGAGGGGCGGCCGGCCGTTGCTCTCTTGGCGCCGCCCGTGCCCTCGTCCGTGCCGTCGCTCGTCGTGTTGCTCATCATTTTCTCCGATCTCGGATGGGTTCAGGTTGCGCCGTCATGCGGCCGTGGGCGGCGCTGTCATCCAGGTGCGGGCCCGCTCGATCCACGCGGTCGCGTCTGCGGGGCGTTCGCCTTCTCGCAGGCCCGCGAGGGCGACTATGCGGATGCCCTCGGTGCGGCGCCAGTGCGGTGAGACCCACAGGTTAGGTCCAGCCGTCCGCTCTAGTTGGCCGAGCGCACCGGGGGCAACCCGTGCCGGGTCGATCACGCTGGTCATGGGGCGGCCGGCCAGTGCAGGAACGGGGGAGGTGAGACAGGCGTCCGCGACTCCGGAGAGGGCGCGGCCGGATCGCTCGACGAGGCGGCGGACGGTGGCGTCAGCCCTGTCCAGCGGGAACGACGTGCGCATGGCCGACTCCAGGTCGTCCCAAGGTCCGGCGCCGAAGGCCTGCCGGCAGAAGGCGCAGCCGAGCAGAGTCCGCAGGTATCCGATCGGATGGGGATCGCCGACGGGCCAGCGCAGGATCGTGCGCGCGTCGCCGACCACGTCGTAGAGCGCGGTGATCGAGGCGTACCCCGTGTGCAGGAAGGCGAACACGTCCGCGGCGATTTCGGAGCTCCACGGTCGCCACATGTCCTGGAGTTCGCGGTCGGACGACAGTGCCGAACCAAGTGAGCGCTCGAGCGAGGGGACCCAGCCGGTGATGTGGGCAACTTGGTGGCCGGACTCGTGAAAAAGGGAGGTGGGCCGGTAGAGGTTGTGCCGCACAATCTTTATGGCGGCCACCGGATTGATGCTGCCGGGCGCCCACAGCCGGATGCCGGACCGGATGATCGAGGCGCCCATGCCCTTGTCGAGGTAGGTCAGCACCGGGATCGGCGGCAGCCCCGCGCGGGACAGTACGGGATCCATGCTCTGCACCGCGAGGGTATCGAGGGCCTGCAGCGCTGCGCGCAGTTGCGGGCTGGTGCGCGAATTCACGGCGTCACCGAAGAAATCGAGCGTCACCTCCACCTGGCTGAACCGGCGACGAAACTGCTGGATGGCGCGCCCGGCCGCCGGCAGTTCCGAGGGATCGCGCTGCGCAGACTGGGCGAGCGCCAGGGCGGCCCTGCCCATGGCAAGAAGCTCCCGCACGATGACCGACAGGTGGCGGCGCAGCGGGAGCCCGACCTGGCTCTCAACGGCTCGCCAGGCCTGCTCCGATGCGAACTCCTCGGCGTCGAGGAAGGTCGAGGCAGCGGCCAGCCAGTGCGCGATCTGTCGTTGCAGGTCGTCGGCGACCGCGTGCAGACCGCCCGGGGGAGCTGTCGTGGGAATGCTGGTCATTGTCATGGACGATGCTGCCCGGCCCGCACGAGAACGGATCCGTTGGGGGTGCCGCGGAAAGCGTCGCCGGACACGATCGACCTTATGGTTGCCCGGCCGAGGGTTCCGTTGAGCGCCTGCCGTAACACCGGCATGCCCGGCACGTTGATGAGACTGACGGTGATGGTGACGCCGCTGCGTGGGTCTGCGGCCGCCCGGGCAAACTCCGCACCCTTAGAGCGGACCCACTCCGCCAGGACCCGCATGAGCCAGGCCTTGATCGCCCTGCGAAGCGCAGAGATGAGCACGGGCATTAGACGCTTCAGGATGGGTCCGAGGAACTCCTCGCCCTCTTCATACTCCTTCACGATGCGTACGCGTCCGTTCGGGGTGGCGAACGATTGCGCGAGTCCGTCGATCACGGAGGTTACCGCGGGAATCACGACGGCGCTGCCCCTGCCGGCGCGGACACCGTCCGCGATCTTCTGAGCATCCGGCTCGGAGAAGTAGAGAGCGGCGGTGACGCGGGCGGCGATCGTGTCGAGCACGAGCCAGCCCTGCGTGGGCTGACTGGCGGCGGCACGGCGCCCCACTCCACCGGGTGGTACAACGACGGCTCCGGCGGAGACGGGCTCCAAGTAATAGAAGCGTTGACCGGCTGCAACGCGTTGGCGGCTGCGCAGGAAGACGGGGGAAACGGCGACACCTAGCCCCGGCTCGCGGAGGAGCAGCGCCGCCGCGCTCGGCGTGAGCGGGTGTAGCTGCCGGCTCGAGAAGGATCCGCCCCGACGCTTGCGCTCGTGTGCCGCGATGCGGCGGAGCGATGTGCCAACGGTGGCCTGAAAGATGTGCACGCGCGCCTTGAACGGCACGGCCAGTCCCATTGCCTTGAGGCTCGCCGCGAGCGTGACGCCGCCGAAGGTGGCCACGCGGCTGGCGATAACCCCGGTCACTTCGACCTCGGGTGTTCGACTGTAGCGCCGGTAGGGGCGGGGGCTGCGGGGGCGGCGCGCCACGAAGCGGCCGCCGAGCGCAGGAGCCCTCCGCAAGCCCGGGCGCACCAGCGGCGCGGGGAAGTTCGCCGCCACCGCCCGCTCGAAGGCCTGGGCCGTGGCGAACTGCATGAGGTCCTCGTCCTCGAGCTGGTACTCCTCGGTCTCCGCGAGGCCGCGGATGGTGTCCTCGATGGTGCTGGCGAGCATCACCGGAACAGCCTCGTCCTCGTTCTCCGGTTCCATCTGCTCGAGCGACACGAGCCGGAGCCCGGTGTCGACGATCGCGTTGGATAGCGGACGCGCCAACTGCGGCCCAACCCACTTGCCGATGAGCTGCGCCAAGTACTTGGCGAGGAATCCGACAACCCGCGGACGGCCGACGATGTGGATGCCCGTCCGCAGCGCTGCGAGCAGCACAGGCACGAACTGCTCAACGGCGGGCGTGAGATCTTCCCCGTCATGGGCGTTCTGCAGCGCGTCAATTAGTTTGCCGCGGGCCTCTGCGAGGGCCTCCAGCTCAAGGCTGCCCTGGGCGCCTTCGGACTGCTGCTCAAGGTCGAACGACTCCGACTCCGCCGCCACGCCCTCGTCGGTGATCAGCGCTTCTGCGAGCGCCGCGTCGAAGGACTCCACGAGCGCCTCGGTGTCGGTCGCGATCGCGGGTGACGAAACAAAGTCCTCGTTTTCCCTGTCGCCCTCGTGCTCGTATTCGTCCAGGCCCTCGTACTCGTTCTCGCCCAGCAGCTTCCGCGACAGGAGGCGAGCCGGCGCCTGCAGGGGTGCGGGCAGCCTTCCGATGGCGAAGGACAGCACACGCTTGAGCAAAGGACTGATAAGTTTCTTCAGTCCTTTGAGTGCGCTAAGGAGGAGTCCGCCCGCAGCCTGGCCGACCTTCTTCGCGGTGTTCACCACGAACTTTACGGCCCTCTTGGCCTTGCGGATGATGCCGCCAATGAATTCTTCACCGGCGGGGGAGACCTCCGGGCTGGGATCGAGTCTGTCAAGCACCTCGTCTAGCTGGAGCGCGTCGAGCGACTCCAGATCCTGTCCGGCAAGAGACTCTGCAAGCCGGTCGAGATACTGCTCGGATGCTAGCAGCACCGGGGCGAGGTAGTTCTCGGCGAGACGTTCCTTCTCGAATTGTGCGCCCGGCGTCGGGGCCTCATCCGAGAAGCGCTGCGCGATTGCGTCCTCGGTCTCCGCCAGTAGCTCACCCACCGCTTCGTCGAATGCCTCGTCACGCACGGCCTCGAACGCCTCGTCAAGCAGCGACTCCGCTTCGCCGGCCGGCCCACTCGCGCCGGCCTCGCTGAAGGGGCTGAAGTCCTCCGCCCAGGGCAGGAAGCCCAGGGCCTCGGCTCGTGGCTCGATGGGGCCCTCGCCCTGTTGTTCGCCGATGGCCGTTTCCGTGAAGGGCGCCTCCCAGAAGGGCTGCGCGTCAGGACTGTAGTCGTTCACCTGTCCCTGGGTGATGGTCATCCCTAAACTCCGTCCTTCTCGTTTGGTCCGTTGATTCAGTGCATCAGGAGGGGCGTCCCTTGCCGTGTCGGGGACCGTGTTCGGCAGGTGACAGGTTCGTACTGGTTTCGTGCGCGGTAACAACACCGGTAGGTTTGCGGCGCATTCGTGCCGGCGCCCGTGTTTGTTGTTCTGCCGTCGTGCCCCCGGTGGCGGCGCAGCGCGTTAGCGTCCGCGGAACGTCCGTTCACCGTCCGTCAGAAAGGCTGGGCGAGAGCCGCCTAACCCTGGCGCCGAAGTGCCAAAGGATCAGCGGAGGCGGCGCTGCGGGGACAATGGCGGCAGCATGACTTCGTCAGGAATCCCGCCGACGGCCGCCTCGACAGCGGCAGTCAGGCTAGGCTCGGGGTGGACTCCGAGCTCGTCATGCAGGGTTCGGGAGAAGTCCCGGAAACGACATGCCGCGGCGTAGCGGTTACCCTCGCTTAAGTGAGCGTAGATGAGGGCCGCCGCCGCGGATTCGCGAAGCGGTTCCGCGGCGAGCGCAGCCGTCCCGGCCTGTGTCGCGAGCGCGAAGAGCCCGCGAGCGGCCATTGTGCGGCATGCGGCCTCTAAAGCCTGCACGCGAAGTAGGCGGAACGCGTCCTGATGGGGGAACACCCATTCCTCGTTCCAACCCGGGAGCAGATCGTGCGACAGCCTCGTGATGTCGTCGAGACTCAACACCCCTCCGCCGATGGCGCGCGTCGCGCTCGCCCGGGCGGCGGGGAAATCGACTTCCGCGAGCAGCTCGAGGGTGTCGCCGTCTGCCGCGATCCATTCTGAGGGGGACTGCCAGGCCGCTCGGCGCAGATTCGCCCGGCTGTGGCTCTCCGGCATGTCTGGCCAAAGATTGCCGGCGGCCCGTGCCCGGGAAACTGGCTCGCCTTGGAGGGCGAGGAAAGCGAACAGACGCCGCGACGGGAGGGACAAGCGCACGGCAGGAAAGACCCCTAGGCCTCCTACGATTGACAACCATCGATTCGAATGCGCCATCATCCCGCGATTCGTCAGTACCTCGCTCACCACGTTGTGCCCGCGCTCGACGTGCCGTCGCGGATACTGACGGCCTCGCCTCGCCGCCCCGCAGTTTTGACCTAAGCATCCTCACCTCGGCCGAAAGTGTCAAGGAATCCACAAGACTCATGAATAGTGCTCGCGATACGGGTCCGGCTCCGGGTGCTGCTGGGACCATGGTGGATGGGTCAGGGGTTGTCGTTGTCGGTGCGCAGGGAGATCACCAATCAATCCGCGACCAAGAAGGACACGGGCCGGACCCTGGGGATCTGGTCGCTGTCAGGGGTGGTCCCGTGCCGATGCTGGACTGCAGACGGGGCGGAGACGGAGCCAGTGACCTGCACCTGGGTGCACGGGCTCAGCCAGGCCCGGCTCGACCCTCGTAACGGCTACGTCCGGCCAGCCGAAGACGGGCGGCGGAGCAAGCGGCCGACGAGGCTACCGGGGATCAAGTAGAAGACCGCCAGCAGGCCGTCGAGGGCCAGACTGGCCTGGGGGCTGACCAGGGCCAGGAGCGCGGCAGTGGCGAAGGCGGGGACTCCCAGAGCGTTGCGGCGGGTGCGCCCGGTGACGCGGTAGTCGGGGGTGTCGGGTTTAATGAGGCGGCGGTGGTGCGCCGCCCACAACCACATGGCGTTGATAGCCAGCGCGAAGGCCAGGAAGCCAAGTGCGTATAGCACGGCGGCGGTGCGCTGGTCGTCATAGGTACCGCGGGCGAGCTGGTCGCCGAGGACTTTGGTGGGGAACGGGATGACGGTTACGGTGGCCAGCAGGGCAAGGTTTGTCACCACCAGACCGTGGTCGGCCGCGCGGATTTCGCGCAGCATCTGGTGGTGGTTCAGCCACATGATCCCGATCATGGCGAAGCTGATGGCGAAGCCAAGATAGCTGGGCCATTCTGCGGCCAGTCGGTGGGCGAGGGTACCCGGGGTCTCGGGCACGTTGATATCGATGACGAGCAGGGTGATGGCGATGGCGAACACCCCGTCGCTGAACGCCTCGAGCCGTCCGGTGTCGACCTCCTCGCCCTTGGTTGCGGCGCCGGTGTCGTCTGCTTTCTCGGTCATCGGTCTCCTCTGCATCTGGCTGGTCGATGGTCCCGGCCCGGCGTTGCCGACGCCGGTGGCTGCGGTGTTGCACCGCAAGGCTGAAAGATGGGCGAACCGTCGGTCCTGCTCGCGGGACAGCGGCAGGCAGGGCCGACGCGAGCGGCTCAGCTTTCGGCGTCGAGGTGGCTGATGACTTCTTCGAAGGTGATCTGCACCAGCTTTTCGCCCGCTTCGGTGGACCAGTCAACGCCTAGCTCGGCGATCAGCTGATTGGTGGAGGTGGTGACCACGCCGTAATTCGTCCAGCGCTGGCGGGCAGCGTCCTCGGCGATCGCGTTGGGAGAGCCGCCAGCGTCCTGGACGACTTGCACCCGGAAGCCTTCCCCGACCATCGAGATGGACGGGTAGACGATGCACACGTCGTTGGTGAGGCCCGCCATGATGGTGTTGGTGCGGCCGCCGGCGGTCTGAACCACCGCGTCCTTGTACCGGGCGTCGTGCCAGGCGTTGGCCATGCCGGAGCGCTTGATCCCAGCCTCGTACGCCTCCGGGAGGATCTCACGCAGGTCGGGTATCAGCGGGCCCTGGGCGTGGTCCTCCTGGCTGGTGGTCAGCACCAACGGCATGTCCAGGGCCTGCGCAACACGGGCCAACGCGCGCGTGTTTTGCACGATCGTCGAGCGGGAGATGTTGCGGCAGAAGTCCAAAGTGTCCTGCTGGTGGTCGATCAGCAGCATCACGCTGTCCTGCGGACTGAACGGAATGAGCTTCTCAGTCACGGCGGTCTCCTTCGCTGGTGGCGGGCTCACGGGTGGATCGGTCTGCTTGGGGTCAGAACCGCGGGGGTCAGTCGATGGTGATGACGAGCTTCCCGCGAACGTGGCCGCTGGTGGAGGCGGTGTAGGCCCTGTCCATAGCGGTGAGCGGGAAGGTCGTTGTCTCGGCGGCCTTCAGGGCGCCGGAAGTGACCAGGCCCGCGAGCTGCGCCATGTCTTGGTCGGTGGCCTGGTAGTTGAAGTTGACGGCGCGGACTCCACGGCCGGCGAGGGCCTCGGGGTCGGCGGCAAAGACGGTGCTGGCCAGGCGGCCGCCGTCGCGAACCAGGGGCGCAATCTGGTGCGCCAGAACCTCGCGGGGGTTAACGAGGTCGAGGACGGCGTCAACACCGGCGGGGTGCGCTGCGCGGATGGCGCCGGCGACGTCGCTCGTGCGGTAATCGACTACCTCCGCCGCACCGAGGCCGCGGGCGTAGCTGTGGTCCGCGGCCGCGGCGACCCCGACTACACGGACGCCGCGGGCTGCGGCTAGCTGCAGGACATAGGAGCCGACGCCGCCTGTTGCACCGACCACCAGAAGCGTCTCGCCCTCGGTGACGTCCAGCCAGCGGGTGATGGCCAGCGCCGTTCCCCCGGTCATTGGCAGGGCAGCGGCCGATACCGCAGGCAGGGTCGGTGGCCGCACCGCCAGGGCGACCGTTTCGGGTGAGGCGGTCATGTACTCGGCGTAGGAGCCGTGGGGGTGCCGGGCGAGGGTCCCCGGCCGCCGCACCCCGAAAACCTCCTGCCCCACCTCGAAGGCCGCGCCGTCACCGGTCGCGCTGACCTGCCCTGCGACGTCGAATCCCAGCGTGAATGGGAACGGGAAGACAGTGCCGGGGCGCGCCAGTGCCCCTGCAGCCACCTTCCAGTCGATGGGGTTCACAGCGGCCGCGCCAACCCGGATCTGCACCTCACCAATGCCCGGCTCGGGCTTCGGCAGGTCCCTCAGCGTGGGCGTCTGCCCGAAGAAGTCGATCGCGAAGGCTCTCATGGCTTCCCTGCTTCCTGCCGTCCTCGACGGCTCGCTCCCCGGCAGTCAGGCCGCATCGGCCCGGCAGGGAAGTAGATAGTCGATTTCTCTGAACGACAGAGGACTATGGGAGGCTGTCAAGTGCTCCGACCAGCGACCGTGACGGTCTACGTGGCGGGCGGGCCCTGGTTCATCTTCAGCACCCCCCTCCATGGGGGAGGCTGCCCCCGTCGGAACGCTTGTGGTCACGCGATAGGGCTGATGCCAACGTTGAAGTGTGCGAGGGCTGACGCCCACCTCGCCGGCGAGGGTGGCAAGCGGAATCCGGTCCTCAACGTTAAGTCGAAGAACCTGCCAACGCTCATAACCGTCCAGAAGTGCCTACACCTTGTGGCCCTGGCGTGCAGCGAGGGCTCGCTGTACGGTAGAGCGTTGCCCGGCTCCAGCCCACAAGACGGGCAGCGTCTTCAGCGGTGCGGCCCTTTGCGGGCATTCTGGGCGAGACGAGTTCCTGAGACACGGGAGGGCCGAAACGGTGCAGGCGCCGGCTGAGATTTTCGGGCGGGCGAATTGCTCGAATAGCTTTGGTTTTTCAAGACACTGGGTTGTGAACTAAGAGATGCGTCGGCGTCCGTTTGTCGCACGCGGGATTCTGGTGATCGAAGCAACACCTTTTTCAAAGGTGGTTCGACATGTATCTCAGTTCCTCGACAGCCGCAATGACAAGGGTTTTCTGAAGCAGCGGTCGGGCTGCCGGCCCGGCCGGACGGGGACCGGCTATCGGGCCGCGATGGGGTGAGGGATCAGACGCGGCAGCTCCCGTGCATATGAGGGAGCACGAAGCATGAACCGGGACAAAATGCGACAGCACAAATTGCCTTGATCGCTTTCCCGGGCCAGGCGCTGGCCCGACTGACGGTGTTAAACCCAATATCGACCACCCACTCGGATGGTCACGCTTGTTCCGTCGCTATGCTCACGGTGAGATGCAAATGAGGGCCACAGTGGCATTGTGTCGAGAACGCTCCCAGCTGTCCTGGTCCTCGGTCCGGCTCCGCGGCGAGGTGCTGGAAGACGGGTCTGTTTCTAAACAGGCAGGACTTCCGGGTTGGCCAGTGCGTTATGTTCCTGGCGTTGCAGCCTGGGGTCCGTTGCCCGTCTGGGGCTGAGGTGGATTCCGGCGATCATGCATCGAACGGAGCCTCCGGCGAGTTCAATCGTGGGTACGTCGATGGGGAGCAGGGTGCAGTTGCGCTGCATGGGTTCCTTTTGGGCATCGGTGAGGCTCCGGAACGCCCTGTGCGACAGGACCAGAACGCGCCCGTGAGTGCCTTGCAGCTCGATGGCGTTTCCTGCAAATTCCCGGATCTGGTGGTGGGAAAGATCGACAACGGCCCGCCCTCCGGATCTCAGGCGTTCCGCAACCTCGGTCCGGCGGGACTCTGACCTGATTAAATCCAGTCCCACCATCGCGAACTCCGTTGCGACGCACATCATGACATTCGTGTGGTAAACAGCAGTGCCGTTGGAGTCTGTCGCGTCGAAAACCATTGGCTCGTAGCCGAAGTTCGTGCAAAACCGTTCCAGGGCCACCGGGTCCGCCCGGTGGGACCTGGCAACATAGGCGACACGCTCCTGGTGGTCCAGGACCATTGCCCCGGTGCCCTCCAGGAACACGTCGTCCAGCTCCAGCCCGGAGTAATCAATGACGTCCTGGACCCGATAGCGGGCTTTCAGGAGTTCAAGGACGTCAGCCCGGCGTTCGTGCCGGCGGTTCGGGGTGTACATCGGGAAAACCGCGACGTGGCCGCCGGCATGGGTGGAGAGCCAATTGTTGGGAAAGACGCTGTCCGGGCGTATGTGGTCATGATCTTCGAACAGGTGCACGATGATGCCAGCGGCCTCCAGTGCCTTGGCGAGACGGGTTACCTCTTCGTGTGCGGCAGCGGCAAGCACCTCCGGGTCCGGGTAGTCTCCGGAGACCTGGAAGGCGTTATCAGCCGCCGTTGCCGGGTTGGGAGTGAACCGGTGGGGACGGATGAGGATAACCGAGCGGGGGCCTGGACCGACATGGTGGGCTTAGGATCCGATGGGTGAGAGTACGCTGACGAGGCCAAATAGGTCTTTGGGGTCCTCCGGGTTGGCGACGAGGTCGATTTCTTCGAAGAAATTCGAACCGTCGACTGCATCGCGGACGTAGCGCAGCGCTGAGAAATCCTCGATGGCGAAGCCGACGGAGTCAAAAATCGTGATCTGTTCCGACGTTGTGCGCCCCGGGGCCCGGTCGCCCAGAACTTGCCAGAATTCCGTGACGGGGAAGTCGGCGGCCATCTGCTGGATCTCGCCTTCAATGCGCGTCTGTGGGGTGTACTCCACAAAAACGTCGCCAAGTTCAAGGATGGCGGCGTCGAGCTCGGTCTTTCCGGGGCAGTCCCCGCCGATGGCGTTGATGTGGACGCCGGGGGTAATGAGGTCGGCCGTGAGGATGGTGGCGTTGGCCTTGTCGGCGGTGCAGGTCGTGATGACATGAGCGCCCCGCACTGCATCGGCGGCCGAAGACGCGACTGTGACCTCAAAGCCCAGAGGTGAGACATTGCGGACGAATTTTTCCATCGCGGCCGGGTCCGTGTCCCAAACCCTGAGCGTGGTGATCCCAAGGGCGGCCCTGAATGCCAGCGCCTGGAACTCGGATTGGCTGCCGGTTCCCATCATGGCCATGACCGTGGAACCCGGGTTGGCAAGTTTCTTCGCGACCATACCCGAGGTCGCCGCAGTGCGCAGGGCAGTCCGCACGGTCATCTCGGTCAGGAACGTCGGATACCCGTTGTGGACGTCGGCGAGGACGCCGAAGGCAGTCACCGTCTGGAAGCCGCGGGCAGGATTCGACGGGTGCCCGTTGACGTACTTGAAACCGTAGGTTTCGTGATCGCTCGTGGGCATCAGCTCAATCACGCCAAACGGGGTATGGCTGGCGACGCGGGGGGATTTGTCAAAGGACTCCCAGCGGCGGAAGTCGTCCTCCAGGTAGCCAATCATTTCTGAGATGATCGTCTCCGGCCCGCGACCGGCGACCCACCGCACCATGTTGTGGACATCGACAAACCGTGTCATTTCCATTCCCCATTCCCTTGTAAACAATCCATGCCTCAACCGTATGCGGCTACGATATGCACCCACAATGACCGAAAAGATTACTTTCTGGCTAAAAGGTGCGCGGAATGCTGAACAAGTGTTTACACTTCGCTAGTCTTGTCTGCCGCGGACAGCAGGCGGGGCATAGCGGGCTATCTCAACACGGAACTGAGCAGCAGGCTAGTCTCACTGTTGACGATCCCCTCGACACCCCGGATCCTGCCCAGCACGTTGTCGAAGCCACTGAGACTTTCCGTGCGCAGCTCCGCGACGAGGTCCCAACCGCCGTTTGTGGTGTGCAGTGACCGGATTTCGGGGAAACCTCTCAGCTCGCGGATCACTTTGTTGGCCGACCTGCCCTCCACTGCGATCAGGGTGATGGCGTGAAGGGCCAAAGGATCCACTTCATCACGGACCCTGGCTGTGAAGCCCACGATGGTTCCAGAGGTGAGAAGGCGATCAAGGCGGCTATTCACCGTTGCCCTGGCGACACCCAGTGTGCGGGCAAGGCTTGCCACAGAAGCCCGGCCATCTTCCCGTAGAGCGGAAAGGAGCTGCCGGTCAAGTTCAGTAAGGGATGTCATGTACACAATGTACAGGCGCCACCGGCAATATGATCATTTGTTCGAAGAAATGGAGGCATTTCCGCAATTGAGGGTGCACATCCTTGGGCCTTAGCGTGAATGCACCAGTGGATATCAACACAAGATCCGGCGAGGCAAAGACGCTCCGCCGGTTCCGTGTCCCGGACAGCATTTTGCCGTAGGGCCGGATTGCACCGCGTCCGGCGTTGGTGGGGAGAATTGGGGGTGTGGACAGTGTCCACACTTTGGGTCCCGGACTGGGCCGTACCGGTGCCGGACTGGGCCGGATTCCGTATGTTTCGGCGGAAGCCCAGTGTTTGCAAGGGCTGGAGTCCGGTTCGAGTCCCACCTCGGGCACAGTGTTTCCGCAGGTCAGCGGCCTTTTTGGTGCATTTTTCGTGTGGACAGTGTCCACACTCTCGCCTCTGATCTGATTCTCCGGGTGTGTGGGGTCCCGGAAGCGGCCTATTCGGTTGTGTAGGGGAGCGGCTGCCTACGGCGGACCGGGTACCGCCCTGCGGGGCCTCTTGAGGGTGTTCATCTTTGTTCGTCCTTCCCTTGGATTTTCGCGTTCACCACTTCATGGTGGCTGGGGCCGCCTACAACGTGACTTGCTGATTATTCTTTAGATGGACCTGGGTATGCGGCCGGTCCGGGTTTTCCACTCTGCTACCAGTTCATGCAGGAATGCGGGGGGAACGGCATGACATGGCTGCTGATCCGTTGCAGACCATGAGCTCGCTTGAGCCTGGCCAGTCGGTAGGCGGGCCGGCTTCGAGGGCGACTTGCAGGAACCAGTAGCCGCCGCCGCAGCCATCATTTTCCCCGTCACCGCCGCATCCGGATTCTGGGTATCCGGCGTTTGCTGTCTCCGCTGTTTCGCGGAGGGAGCCGGCCTACGGATCCAAAGCCAAGCACCCCCGACGATCTCGGCCTCCGCCGTCGATAACGCATGTTGGGTGAGCAGCGCGGCGACGACCCAGACCGGATCTTTGCCGATCGCCTGTACGATCACGGCGTTCGTTCATGGATACGCGGGCGTATCAGATGAGGAGTCCTGCCATCGTGTTGTGTGTACCGTTTAGCCCCCCGCGTCACCGGGCATTTTGCGGGCCGGTCTTACGGGAATCGACCGACTGGGGGAACCCGGCGATCGTGATCTGGAAATCTTGGGTGGCGCTTTCGCCGGTGGGGGACCGGCTTGCGGGCGCAAGGTCCGGATGCAGGTGCGGGCTGAAAGCCAAGCGTTCGAATACGATCGTGTGATGGCTATCCTTATCGCTCCGAATACGAGTTATCACTCTTCCTGGTTGGAGGGGTCCGCCGAATTTGATGGAGCCCACCGGGACGGTGGCGGCGGTGAAGACTGGTCGCTTGAGGATCTCAGGGATGCTGCTTCATTCCGGCGCTTCGTGGACGCGCTCGTCAACGATGCATTGCCGGAGAGCCCGCGGAAGCCCGGATATGTGCCGTGCACGTATTTGTGGATTGTGGACGGGGACACGTTCCTTGGCTCTCTGGCCATCCGGCATGAGTTGAACGATTTCCTCCTCAACGAAGGTGGACACATCGGATACAGTGTGCGGCCGTCTGCGCGTCGCCGCGGTCATGCCGTCAGGGCGTTGAGTGATGCCCTGCCTATGGCCCGCGAGCTGGGAATCTCGCGAGTTTTGGTTACGTGCGAAGAGGATAACGTCGGCTCGCGGGCGACGATAGAAAAAAACGGCGGCATCTACGAGGACAGCCGAGGCGGAAAACGCCGCTACTGGTTCGACGCCCTCTAACC
Organism: Arthrobacter sp. MP_M4; assembly: GCF_035984855.1. Taxonomy (NCBI): domain Bacteria; kingdom Bacillati; phylum Actinomycetota; class Actinomycetes; order Micrococcales; family Micrococcaceae; genus Arthrobacter; species Arthrobacter sp. MP_M4. The sequence continues at coordinate 20,247 of NZ_JAXCHX010000030.1, read as the reverse complement.
TTTGTTGGTCCTTGTCCAGAATAAGGGTTCCACGGCGGCGACTGTCGACATTCTCGAGTGTCGTTAGGCGAACCCTAAACAGCATCCTTCACCGGATGTGCGCCGTGGTGGCAGTGGCCAACTTCACTCGAACGCCATTGTCAGTTCCGCCAGGGATTCTATGCGCATGTCAGCTTGTTCGACCTCCGGGCGCTGTGCGTGGAGGTATCCCCACGGGCCACGACGAACGAAGGCAGTCCGCATGCCGGCCTTGCGGGCAGGTAGAACATCGTTGTCGAGGCGATCGCCCATATACAGGATCTGCCCGGCATCAAGCTGCGCGGTGTCGACGATTCGGGAAAAGAACTCTGCGGAAGGCTTCGCCACACCCCACGCGGCAGAGGAAGCGATGAAGTCCGCTTTGAAACCGGCCTCGTGCAGCTGGGCCTCGACACCGGCCGGCTGGTTCCCGGCTATACCGACCGACAGTCCCGCGTGCCCGGCAGCGCGTAGACATGCAAGCGCATCGGGGTAGAGGTCCACTCGCTCGATGAGTGGAGGCTCGACCGGACGCTCGACCCCCAGCAGATCCCACACACGGCGGTGGTCCTCGCCTCGGCCGATGAGTGCACCGAGAATCCCCATCAACGTGAACGGCGTTACTCCCGCGCGCTCTGCCTGGGTATTCCACGCGCGGGTTTCATCCACCAAAGTTTCTCCGACATCGAACACCACCGCGCGGACTCCAGCAGGCATACGAATTGTCGTCATGGCGTAATTCTTTCACTACTCCAGAGCCGTCCGACGCCCGGTCCTCCGCACTGCAACGGGGCAACATTCAGCACTTTCCAGAAGCGCGGGCTTCCGGGCCTACGCATTCCCGTAAGACCCGCTGGCGAGACTGCCGGTGAAGGTGCCCTATTCGCTACGGTCAAAAACGACCGTGATCGAAATTTGCGTAATGCAAAACTGCTGGCTGATGAGTTTTGCCTGATGTGGGGCGAAACGGGACCAAGATAGGTTGTCGTTTTCGGGCTCGCGGGGGAGGGGCAGCTGACCCGCAATGCGAGGATTGACCAATGAAACCTGAAGCAGATGCGCGCCTGGACGCCGTCTTGATCGGCGGCCGCGAAAAACGCGCCATCGTCATCGTGGACTACGACCCTTCCTGGACCCAACGCTTCGAAGCTCTCGCCCAAACCATCCGGGATGCTGCTGGCGAGAAGGCGGTGTCCGTGGAACATATTGGCTCTACAGCGGTTCCAGGCTTGGCGGCCAAGCCCATCATCGACGTCCTCCTGACCGTCATGGACGTTGAGGACGAGGCTGCATATATTCCGGCTTTGGAAGAAGCCGGTTTTGTTCTCCGAGTCCGCGAGCTAGGGCACCGCATGCTCAGGACGCCTGCCAAAGATGTTCACGTCCATGTATTTCACCCTGGGGACGACGCCGTCCCGAAGTACAGAGACCTGCGCGATTGGCTTCGGGTCGATGAAGCCGACCGTACCCTGTATGCCGATACGAAGAAGTTGCTGGCTCGACAGCGATGGTCCGACATGAATGATTACGCGGATGCGAAGACCGAAGTCATCTCGCAAATCCTCGCGCACGCCACGGTCTGGCGCGAGCACCATTCCGCGAGCAACAGGGTATGACCACAGCAACCGCTGCACCCGACCCCGGCCTGGTGCCGGAACTTCTCATCACGGATCTCGACAAGAGCCTGGATTTCTGGTGTGGGCTATGCGGGTTCGCTGTGCTCTATCACCGGATGAATGAGGGCTTCGCCTATATCGCCACAGGCTCGGCGCACGTCATGCTGGAGCAGGCTGGAATGGGTCGAAACTGGATCACCGGGACTCTTGAACGTCCGCTCGGGCGCGGGGTCAATTTTCAGGTTTCGGTTCCTTCGATCGATCCTCTCGTGAAGGCCCTCCATGCCGGGGGCTGGCCGCTCTTCATGGAACCGGAGACCAAGTGGTACCGAACCGGGGAGCACGAAGCCGGCGTCACACAGTTTCTGGTGGCAGACCCCGACGGGTACTTGATTCGATTCCAGGCGTCTCTGGGACAAAGACTTGTCTCTCGCGGGACGGAATGAGGATCCACAGAATCGGCATCCGCTGGGCGCCAGTCAGTTGCTGATGTCGTCGACTGCGGCAGACGTGTTTTTGTGAATGAAGGCGTGGACCATCGGGATGAAACCCGGTGCCAGCTGCGACGCTCTGTCTTTGGCCGGATCGGGCTCTTCTGTGAACAGGCCGTGTCCGGCGCCAGGGAACACGGCTATGCCGTGGGGATTGCCTGGTAATGGCCGGAGCAGTGACGAGAAAACGGCCAGGCTTTCGGGGACTGGAACCAGTGCGTCGGATGCTCCCAGTAGGGCCAGGACCGGGCACTGGACCCTGGGCAGGATCACTGCGGGGTCAAAGTCGAGAACCTGCCGGAGAAATCCCAGCATTTCAACAGTGTCGAAGTAGCGCGTCGCGATTTCGTACCAGGTTCTGCCCCTAAAGGTTTCTTGACGGGTCAGGACTTCCTCGGGAGCCTGCCCGGAAAGCAGCCGGTTCGCACGGTCATCGAGCCACCTTCCGGCTTCCGCTAAGGAGATGTCATCCTGGCCGTCTTGGCGCAGGTCGTTCAGGATTCGGAAGCGGTCCTGGAACGCTGGCGAGACACCCGGCCCGGAGTTGGAGATGACGAACTGGACCCGGGCATCGAGGGCCGCTGCAATCAGCGCCACCCACCCGCCCTGGCTCACGCCGTACAAGCCGCACCCAATGCCCGCTACCGCTGGGTGGGACCTCAGCAGCGCCGCTGCGGCAAGGGATTCATCCGCCCGGGCACTTAGGGATTGGGTCCTCCAGTGACCAGGGGAATCGCCGCAGCCGGGTTTGTCGTGTGTGAGGACCACAGTTCCGCACGAGACAAGCAGATCAACGGCACCACCCCAGCCATCGGCTGTGCCTTCCCCGGAGCCATCCACCAGGACCAGCCCCGGCTGGGGGAGGGGCGAATGACGGTAGTGAATCAGGGCGTCGAGGTCGCCGGCGGCGGTGCTGACTCGGGCGCTCTCCCTGAGGATTGGTTCCATAGCCCGGACTGTACATCGCCAGATGGGTTCGTCCAGATGCTCGCGACGAAAGCCTGCCGGCAGTCCCAATGTCGACGAATGTCGCATTCAGAATAAAACGACACCTAGGCGCATGCCACGGTTCGCGATGAGCTTCAGTCGATCGAACCTGTTAGTCCCCAGACTCGTCGGAGCTGCGGCGCAAGGCCAGTGCCATCAGCGCTTCGTCTCGGGCTCCCGCGGTCAACCGGAGGGCTGAGGGCCGTAGCCGGATCTCGTGCCACCCGCAAGGGCGCGAAGCGGCCCTCCCGCACCCCGGTCCGTTAACGTGTTGATAGGAGGAGCGCTTCGACCCAGATGCGTTGGTGCTGTCTTGCGTATTGAGTTGCGGCTCTCCAGTGGTCACCGTGCCCATTGGCATACATGGTGCCCCATGGTTCCTGACCTGTCCCGTGAGAAGACCTCAGGAGGTCGTACATGGCTGCGGCCCGGCGATGCATGGCGGCGGGCAGGCCGGCGCGCAGGCCAGGGTCTGCTGCATAGCCATCCACGAATGCTGCGAGATTCTGTGCCGCTTCCGTGGGCGCCTGCTGGGTGTTGGAGAGCGTGAAGGCTTGAGCGGCGTAGGCGAGGTCCCATAGCCTTGTGCTCGGCGCGGCAGCGTCCCAGTCGATAAAGGTCCATCGTTTACCTATGATGAGGTTCCACGGGGCGAGGTCGTTGTGGCAGATTAGCTCTTCGCCGGGGCTGGGAATCGCCGTGATCCACGCCGCCCCAAGGGTCGGGTGTGAATGCTTCGCTGGCGTCGTGGATAGCTCGCACCATCGCTCCGACCCTGCCGAGTTCTGCATGCGTGAGTGGAGCCGAATCGAGCGCAAGCCGGCCTGGGATGAATTCCGTGACCTGCCTGCCCTGGGTATCTTGGCCGAGGGCGGCGGGGACATCGACCCCGGCCGCCCGGACTGCTGTCATGAACGCGAGGACATTGGGGGTTGCCTCGGTCCACGGTTTACGGACTGTTGACCCCACACGCACAACGACGCCGCTGGCGTTGCCTCCGCTGAGTATTTCCTCGTCTTTCACAGCTAAAGACTGGTTCTCGACAGACGGGTGTCCGAACGCTGACCCTCGGCGGGCACGAAGTCGGAGGTCGTGTGCCGTTGGCGGCTAAGGACTGAATCCGCGATCCGCTGCGCGGCTTGGTCCGCAGTGATGTGCGTGGTGTCGATGACCTCGGCTTCATTGTGCAGCCAAGTATGAGCTGCTTCGGCGTACGGTTCCAGGTACGCGAAGCGGAACGTCGAAGGGCCGAGGTCCTTATCGTTCTGTATTCGGTCGCGGAGCGTTGCCTGGTCGGCGTGGAGAACAAAATGCTGGATCGGTATGCCGTGAGCGGTCAGCCCCTCGCTGATCTCCCGCCAGTAGGTCTCCACCAAGACCGTCATCGGCATCACGAGCGTGCCGCCGGTGTACTCGAGCACGCGCCTGGCGGTTTCGACGACGAGCGTCCGCCACGGGTCCCAGTGTTGGAAGTTATCCGTCGCGGGAAGTCCGGGCTTGATGTCCATGAGTACCTCACCGACCTTTTCAGCGTCGAAGACGCGGGAACCGGGGAGCAACTGCTGCAGGAGCGCGCTCGTCGTTGTTTTTCCCGCCCCGTGGGTGCCGTTGAGCCAGATAATCATGGACCGAAGCCTAGCGCCGAAGACGTTTCCTTCCCCGCACGGCCGACAGCCCGGTAGGAGCCCTTGAAGAAGGGCTGCTGGACTAGCTTGCTTCTGCTGGGACTGCAGAACGTATCCGCAGGCAGAGTCCGACGAGTGCTGCTGTGGCGAGGCAGAGGACGGCGTTGATGCCGATGGCCGGCAGTACGGCGTCCAGGACCTGCTGCGGGGCGTTGCCGCTACCGTGCTGGAGTAGGGATGCGGCGATGATGGTGCTCATGACGGGGATGCCCATGGTGATGCCGACCTGCTGGCTCATGGTCGTCAGCCCTGTAGCGAGGCCCTGTTCGGTGTCCGGCAGCCCGGTGGTGGCGGTGACCATGAATCCGACGATGGCGGCGAGGTTCGCGACGCCGCCGACGAAGGTGCCGATCAGCACGATGATCAGTGAGGCTTGGCTGGTGTTGATGAAGAGCAGGGAGCCGGTGGCGGCGGCCTGGACGCTGAGACCCGTGATGATGGTGTTCTTGGTCCCAAGCCTGCCGATGAGCTTTGGGGCGATAAGGCCGCCGAGGACGGTGCCGGCGCCGAGCACGGCGAAGGCAAGGCCGGCCCCGAGCGGGGTGTAGCCGAGGACCTGCTGGAGGTAGAGGGTGAGGACGAAGACCAGTGAGGTTTCGGTGGCGAACGCGAGGATCCCGGCGATGTTGCCCCAGGCGATGTTGTTCCGGCGCAGGATGGTCACGGGGACGAGGGCGTGTGCTGTGTTTCTTTCGATGAAGTAGAACACGATGAACAGCCCCGCGCCCGCGGCCAGAGAGCCCCAGGCTAGCGGGTTGGTCCAGCCCTTTTCGCCGGCCGTGGTGAGGCCGAAGACGAGCACGAGCAGGGCGACGGTGACGGTGACGGCGCCGGGGACGTCCAGCTTCGTCCTGTTCCCGCGGGCGGATTCGGTCAGGAGTTTCGGCGCCAGGATCAGAACGAAGGCGGCGACGGGGATGTTGATGAAGAACGCCCACCGCCAGGAGAGCAGGTCCGTCAGGAGGCCGCCGAGGATCGCGCCGGTGGTGAAGCCGGCCGCCATGAGAGAGCCGTTCAGGCCCAGTGCCTTGTCCCGCAGCGGACCCTCGGGGAAGGACGTGGTGAGCAGTGACAGGGCGGCCGGGGTCACGGCGGCGGTGGCGAGGCCCTGGGCGACACGGGCCGCCAGCAGCACACCGGGGTCGGTGGCGAGGCCTCCGATAAGGGAGCCGATCCCGAGCAGCGCCATGCCGGCGATGAACAGGCGTTTGCGTCCGAACAGGTCTGCGACCCGGCCGAAGAATAGGGTGAAGCCTGCAGCGCACAGCGCGAAGGACGTGGCGATCCACTGCAGGTGTTCCAGGGAGAATCCGACGTCGGCCCCGATCCGGGGGAGGGCAACGTTGAGGATGGAGAAGTCCACCGCGAGGGTGAAACTGGCGGTCAGCAGCAGGATCATGATGAGCCGCTGCCGGCCGGTCATGCGGGCAGGCGCTGAGGGGGCTGGCGGGGCTGGTGGTGCGGTGAGCTGGGGGAGTGGTGAGGTGTCGTGGGTTGTCATGGCGGGGGATGTCCGATCGCTGAGGTCTGGGATGGGTTCCTTTCCACCCTGCCGGTCCCGGGCGCGGACAGCCACGCCGTGCTGTGGGTAGCACTGGCAGTGCTACCCACGTTCGGCGATGTTCGGGAATACTCACAGGTATGAATCAACCGGCAGCCATGGGCGAGTTTCTGCGCAAACGACGGTCCTCTCTGAGCCCGGGCGACGTTGGGCTGATGGACTACGGGACACGGCGTGTGCCTGGCCTGCGGCGTGAGGAAGTGGCGATGATGGCCGGGATGAGCGTGACCTACTATGCCCGGCTGGAACAGGGCCAGCACCTGAACGCCTCCGACGCGGTCATTAACTCCCTTTCCAGGGCGCTGGCGCTGACCGACGTCGAACGCAGGCACCTTTCGGACCTGTCCGGCATCAGACGGCGGAACGCGAAGCCCTCCCGCAGCCGCCCGGATTGTGTCCGGCCCGGAACGAAACGGCTGATCGAGACCATGCACACGGTCCCAGCGGTGGTGCTGGGTAAACGAACGGAAGTCCTGGCCTGGAACGTCGCCGGCCACGGCCTGGTCGCCCCGCACCTGGAGTTCGAATCCCCGGAAACGCCGGCACAGCGGCCGAACATGACCCGGATGCTCTTCCTGGACGACGCCACACGGGGCCTGTATCCGCACTGGCGGACCGAGGCCGGCCGCGCCGTGGCTTCCCTGCGGCTCCTGTCCGGCCGGTTCGCCGACGACACCGAGCTCGCCGCGCTGGTCGGAGAGCTGACCCTCAAAAGCCCGGAGTTCGCCGTGATGTGGGCCGAACACCCGGTCGAGAACTGTATGTCCGGTGCCAAGACCATGAACCATCCCGAGCTCGGACCGCTTGACCTAGGATTTGAGGTCCTGACCATGCCCGACGACTCCGGTCACCGGATCCTGACCTACACGGCTGAACCCGGCAGCGCCGCGGCCCGCGCACTCGCCCGGCTTAGTGACAGCTGAACTGCCTAGGCGCCCTGATCAAAGAGGCTCGCGTTGCGAGGGCAACAGGTGGGAGCAGCCGTTGGCCTTGGAGCCAGTGGCCTGGCTAATGCAAGCCCGAAACCAGACTGGGCGATCTCTGCACCGAACTCGGCATCACCCGCCAGACCTTTTACGGGCACATCTCACCCACCGGAGAACTGCGTCCCGACGGCGAAAGACTCTTTTACCGGTAAACATCAGGTAGGGCCGCCAAACGAAAGCTGTGTGGATGAGAGAGCAGACCGAGGTTGTACTGGTTCACGGATTGTGGCACCAGCCTGCTCATTTTGACCGGTTGGCGGATGCCCTGCGAGAGCACGGAGTCGCTGTCCATGTTCCTCGTTTGCATCGCGGCTCTCTCGCTGCAGATACTGCAGCGGTGCAGGAGGCTGTGGACGGATGCAGGCTGCCGCCGGTTGCCCTGGGTCATTCCTACGGTGGATCTGTCATTACGGGCCTTGAACGGGTCAGGCACCTCGTCTACGTTGCGGCATTCGTGCCGGCGGCGGGTGAAAGCGGTGCACAGCTGGGAGGAGCAGCCGCACTGGTCAATGGAGCTGTGCGACACAACGAGGACGGGACGACCAGCATCCAGCCGGAACGGGCTCGCGAGGTCTTGTACGCAGATTGCACTGAATCGGACAGCACTTGGGCAACAGCGCTGCTCGTGCCGCAACAGCCCGGGCATGGCCGCGGGGTACCGGGCCATATCGCCTGGCAGAGCGTCGAGAGCACGTACATCATCTGCGAGGAAGATAGGGCACTCAGCCCCGCCCTGCAGGAACGAATGGCCCATCGGTGCACCAACGTAGTCAGTCTTGAGTCGAGTCATTCACCCTTCATTAGCCGACCCAGGCAGCTCACCGAACAGATCGTTGGAATCTAGACCAAACGCGAGGCCCGCCGACCTATGCTCCGGTACCCGCGGGAGCGCCTGGGCCCCAGGGAGAACGCTGAAAAGGCAGCGGTGTCCGCGCCGGCTACCGGGCAGGAATCTGCGTTGACCGTTCCAGCAGATCCGATGTGGTCACGACTGTGGCGAACTCTTCGTGGAGATTCACGCCGCTGATTCTGGACAGGACAGCTGCGGGGATGTTCTGACCGTCCGGGTCGGTGCGGTCGAAGGTGTGGGTCGCGTCGAGGGGGAAATAGACCCGGTAGCCCAGATTGCCCCCGACGCGAGCCGTGGTTTCGCAGCAATGGTTGGTGGTGATGCCGCAGACGACCAGCTCCCTAATGTCGTTTTCCTGGAGCCAGGCGTGTAGATCGGGAGTGCCGTGGAAGCTGGAGTTGACGTTTTTGCGCACCAGAAGATCCGGTGTGCCAGTGATGATGTCCTTGAACGCGCTCCCGGGGTTATTCGGGTGCAGGGGGAAGAAGGCGTGGTCGAATCGTGGCGGACGGAAACGATGGGACGGCCGGTGTCCCGCCAGCGCATCAGCAGGGCCGCGATGTTCGCCTCGCAGGAGGGGTTATCGCGCGGACCCCAGTATGCGGCGTCATCGAAGGCCCGTTGGACATCGACGATCACCAGTGCAGCACGGGGGTCAATGGTGGGATTTCGCGCGTGGCCCATGGATGGTCCTGTCGGGTGTTGGTTAACGATGTGGGACTGTCTCATTCGACCCGGCGTGCCGGGACCGGCGGTCTCTCAACTGTTACGTGTATGGTCCACCCGCAGCATCGTAAGGTCCTCAGCGGCGTTGATGATGACCCCACATCCGGGTTCGGTCACAGCGAAGACGGTCCCTGGCTCCAGGGCGTACCGGGCATGTCCTCCAGGAAAGGACACCCAGCCGCGGCCCGCAATGCAATAGAGGGACGTTCCCTCCCCGGCCTCTACCCGTCGTTCGCCATCGGTCTTGTAGATGCCGAGTTCCTGTATCGCGTAGCCGAACTGCTGATCCTTGGATATGACCTTGCCGGCGCCGCATGCGTCACGGTCGGCCGTTGTTGCGTGGAACATTGAACTCTCTTTCTCGATTGCGATGAAGAAGCGGGGCGGGACGCCCAGGGCTGATCATTCATGCGTGTGCTGTCTTGGTGTCCCGCGAATCGGTGGCAGCTGCTTGGGGGTGTTTGAATCCTGGGCGGGTGCTGCGTGTCTGGATGTCTTCCAGTTCCTGGAACAGGGTCAGCTGCAACCCCTCGGGTCCGGTCAGCCTGGAGTTCAACGATTTCCATGGCGTTTCGCGTGGCTCGGCGATGAGAGTGGCGCCGCCCGCGACGAGATCCTGCGTTGCCGTGGCCGAGTCGTCTACTTCGAAGGCGACCCGTATTTTTGCGCTCCGTTGGCCGCCGGCCTCGATGTCGTCGATCATTCGGATCTGGGCCGGGTTGGAGAGTTCGAGCGTGGCGCGACCGACGTCGAGGATGGTGACTCTGGCATCGCCCTCACCTTCGAACGCGGCTTGTTCGGTGAGCCCCAGCACATCGCGGTAGAACGTCACCGCGGCCTCGTAATCGTCGGCTTCGACGATTACGAGGCCGCGGTCGCACGGGGGCTGTGGTTCTCTTCTCAGTGGTCATGCTCGTACCCTAGAACCTGACACCAATGTGAGAGGCAAGGCATAGATGCGTATCGGAGAACTTTCGGCCGCCACAGGGGTCAGTGTGCGCTCACTGCGGTATTACGAAGAGCAGGGTCTGCTGAGTGCGGACCGCACCGGATCAGGGCAAAGGCTGTACGGCCCGGATGCGCCGGCCCGTGTGGGGCTCATCCAGGAGCTCTTCGGCGCCGGGATATGCAGCGCAACGATGGTGGATCTGCTTCCGTGCATGAGTGACCCCGGCGTCAGGACGCCCAAGCTCCGAAGCCGGTTGCTCCAGGAACGCGACCGGATCTCAGACACCATCACAAACCTCGCGACGACCAAGGCTGCCCTGGACCGGATCATCAACGAAATCAAAGTTGATGGCTGAACCTGCAAATGGCCAACAGCCCGGATTCTCCCGCGCCGTTGAAGCGCCTTTCCTGAGAATCCGTCCGCGCGACTCAGAAACGAACGTCTGGTAGCCAGCCCCGGCGTTGCGCAGCCACGCGCACACTGGAAAAACCCAGGACAGGTCCGGGCCGTTGCGCGCCCCGGCCGGGAGCAAGCCGCCGCCATCACCCGGTCGTAGACCGGAAAACGCGCTGCAGATGAATCTGTCATGAGAGTTCTAGCTGGGCGACGACTTCGGGCTTTCTGTGCTGCAGAGGACTCGCCGCTCGAGGAGACGCGGCCCAAATCAGAGCCGCGTCCGCTGAGGGATCCCCCACCGAACACCTCAGCGGATGGCGAGAATTGCTCCGTGGGATCGCTGCCCGGTGGTTGTCCGAGCGTGCGTCTCGACCACATTGAAGCCCGCAGCTACCAGCTCGTCGCAGAGGTCACTTACCGGCCATTGGTATGCCGGGACGACCGCATGATCGAATTTCTCGACGACGTGGCCATGGAAGAAGCCGATCAGCAAGGCGCCGCCAGGGCTAAGGACCCGGCTGAACTCCAGGAGAGGAGCGCGGATCGTGTCTGGCTCATAGTGGATTAGTGAGTACCAGGCGAGCACTCCACCAATTGTCCCGGTGCCGACGTCTAGGGCGTCGAGGCTGCCTGTCCGGAACGGAATGCCGGGATAAGTACCGCGGGCGTGCGCAATGAACTCCGGAACCAGATCCACTCCGACTGCAGGGACCCCCGCTTCAGTGAGGAAGTTCGTCCAATGACCCGGACCGCAGCCGGCGTCGATCACCGCACCCTCGATGCCGTCCGCCCACGTCGCCACCAGTTGACGATCTGAAGGGTGCACAGCACCGAGTGAAGCAAAGCGTTCGACGTTTTCCACCGCCCGACGCGAATACGCATCGCTGACAGCGCTGATCATGCGTTCGAGTCTAGGCAAGGTACGGACAGGTGCCCGGTTGCCGATCCTCTACTCGGTGGTACGTCAGTTTCGAGGATTGACATGTAGTGGACGTCAATCCATTGCTCGTCGGACCACAGCGCGTCCCGGCCCGTTCCTTCATAGCGAAATCCTACTTTCTCATAGACATGCCGGGCCCGCGGGTTGAAGGCGTAAACCTCAAGAGCTATCCGATGAAGACCAAGCTCGTGGAAGCCGTACCGGACAATCAGCTCGGTCGCCTCACTGCCAAGTCCCCGGCCGCGGCCTTCGGCGCCAAGGAAAGTGCGGAAGCCGCAGGAGCGATTCAACGCGTTCCAGTCGTTGAGCACGACTTCTCCAACCATCGCGTTCGTCGCCTGATCGATCACGGCGAGGACGAGACGGTCATCAGCGGAGCTCCAGCGTTCGTACGTCACGCGGAGGTCATCAACAGTCCATGGCAGCGTTGTCTGGCTGCTGGAGTGCACTGTTCCGGTCAGAATTGCAGCTTCGGCGTCCTGGAGCATCCGATGCACTGTAGGGGCGTCCTGAGCCTGAATCGGTCGCAGTTTGACGCGTTGGCCCTCGATTGTCGGCTTATGCGTGAAGATCGTGGTCATGCGGCCAGTTTGTCAGAAACTCTAGGAACCTCGTCCGTAAGCCGGTCCTCCCCGGCGGCAGGAGGGCAACACGCTGCACTCTTTTAGAAGCGCGGGCTTCCGGCCCTGCGGATGCACGTAAGACTGGCCGGTGAAGGTGCCCTATTCGCTACGGTCAAAAACGACCCTTTGTGCCTGTACTGACGGAGAAGGCCAGAGGCCCTCTCATGTCATTTTCAGAAGTCGTCTGCACGCGCGCTCCCGCGGAATTCCGGGGGAGTGCAGAGGAGTATGGACATTGAAATGTCAGGAGTGCCCTGCACGGAAATGCATTCTGCTCAATAGTCCTCTGCACCAACAGTCATTTTTCAGAAGTCGCCTGCACCAACCAGCAGGAACTAATTCTTTGGTGCCTCGGTCGCGCCCGTTGCCGGGACCCATCGGTAAAGGGTGGGCACGGAGACCCCTAGGGTGTCGGCGACCTCCCGGGGCGGTGTTCCCTGGTGGAGGAGCTTTCGGGCTGAGCGGATCTTGGCATCCGTCATGATGCGTTTGCGGCCGCCGACCCGTCCTTGTTCGCGCGCTGCCTGTAGGCCTGCCTGGGTGCGTTCGACCATGAGCTCGCGTTCCATCTGCGCCAGGGAGGCCATGACGTTGAAGAAGAAGCGTCCGGAGGCGGTGGTGGTGTCGATCGAGTCGGTAAGGCTGACAAAGCCAATGCCGCGGTTGTTCAGGCCTCCGGCGAAGTCCAGTAGGCCTTTCACGCTACGGCCGAGACGGTCCAGCTTCCACACAATGAGAGTGTCTCCCTCACGGAGTGCTTCCAGCGCCTTGGCGAGACCGGGCCGGCCCGCCTTGGTACCGCTCATTGTGTCTTCAAAGATGCGGTCGCATCCTGCACCTTTTAGGGCAGCCAACTGCAGGTCAAGGTTCTGGTCGCGCGTGGACACTCTGGCGTAGCCGATACGGTGTGCAGCCATATGGGTTTCTCTTCTCAAAACTCGATTCGGACTCCTGGCTCGACTGTACAGTTCCGAGAACTATTTATGAGAACCGCCCGCCGGGGCTGGGCTTCTCGTCACGATGGCGGTTTCCCGCAGAACGCCGTGGCCTTCGGGTGCCTCGCTGCAAGCGCCGCCATTCTCGATTCAAGGTGTTCTTGAAATCCTTCGTTATCGAGAACTGCCAAAATGTTGTGAATTGCAGCGGCAGCTGGCGTTGGCCTGTCAGCCGGGCCAACGGCCCACCGATCTCTTCAAATCTGTCCCGTGGAGGGTCAAGAGCGAACCGGATTTCCATGGGCGTCCGGAGTCGTTGTCTCCGCACCAACGAGCAGAGCGCGATAGCGGGCGGCATCACAAAGTGCTGTGAAAGTCAGAACGGCCAACCGGGCGACGCCCACAAGCACCAGCATGGTGGCGAACATAAGAACGTGGGCAAGGGAAATCAGGAAACCGATGCCGAGGGTCATAAGAAAGGTCATGTTGAGGACCAACGTTGAAACGTCCATCATTTCTCCTCGATTCTCCTTCCTGCGATATGCACAGATCATGATGCCGGTGGATCAGCTCCCGCAGCAGTTACCAGGCGCTGCCTGTTGCCCGTTCAGGTGCCCAGCAGCCGGCGTTCGTGGGCGAATGCGACCAGCTGGAGCCGGGTGCGGAGTTCCAGCTTGTCTAAGACGCTGCGCAGGTGAGTTTTGATGGTTGCTTCGGAGACGAACAGGCTCTCCGCCATTTCACCATTGCTGAGGCCTTTGGCCGCGAGCAGAAAGACGTCCCGCTCCCGCACGGACAGGACGTTAAGTACGGACAAGTCCGGACCGGTAGCGGGCACGTTGCGGGCAGCATGCTCAAAGAGAGAATGGATGGATCCTGGGGCGATGACGGAGTAGCCGGAGTGGACGGTCCGGATCGCTGCCAGCAGGAATTCCGGTTCCGCGCTCTTGAGCAGATACCCGCTCGCCCCAGCCTTCACGGCCTGGACCACGGCCTGATCCCTGTTGAACGTGGTCAACGCGATGATCTTTGGCTTGTCGGTTCCGGCCGCCGCGGCGTGCTGCACGATCCGCCGGGTGGCTTCGACGCCATCCATGATCGGCATCCGCAGGTCCATCAGCATGACGTCCGGACAACGTTCGACCGCCAGGGTCACCGCTTCTTCCCCGTCATCAGCCTCTCCCGAGAGTTCCAAATCCTCCTGACTCTCTATCAGCATGCGGATACCGGCCCGGAACAAGGGCTGGTCGTCCACCAGCGCCACGGTGATCCGCGCCCCGGCATCAGCCACGTTCGTCCGCTTCCCGTGCGGCCCCTGCCAGCCGGGGCAAACCTGTTGCGGCCAGCGCAGGCTGGGCTTCCGCGCCCGAAATTTCACCGAAAGTACCCCCGGCGCCGGCCGTATCGTCCGCGGTCCTCGCTTCCCGGGTTCCGTAGGGGATGAAGACCGTCACCCGGAAGTGTTCGCCGTCCGGTCCGGCCGTCAGCCAGCCGCCGGCCAGATGGGCGCGTTCGCGCATGCCGGGAAGTCCCCGCCCGACCCGGGGTGTGGCCGGATTCGCAGCGTCTTCCTTGCCGGCTGGGGCGAGGGCCGAGGCCACGTGCAGAGTCAGGCCCGGCCCACTCCAGTCAAAGTGGAGCCGCACATCCGTGCCGCGCCCACCATGTTTGAGGGCATTGGTCAGGCACTCCTGCACGATCCGGAAGACCGCCATCTCCTGTCCTGTGGAGAGCTCCACAGGAGTCCCAGACTCGCTGGGGTGGATCGTCAAACTGCCGCGCTGCATGCCTTCGATGAGAGCCGGGATATCGCTCAGCCGCGGCTGGGGCGTCACCATGCCGTCATCACGGACTCCCTCGATCACGCGTTGGGCATCCACCAGGGCGCTGCGGGCTGAGCGGGCGATAGTGTCCAGAGCATTGAGGACGGACTTGGGCTGGTCCTTGCTCAGGTACCGGGTCCCATCGGCCTGGGCGGCGATGACCGCGAGGGAATGGGCCAGGACGTCGTGCAGATCCCGGGCGATGCGTGTCCGTTCCTGCTCCACGATCAGGTCGATCTCGGTTTCCTTGAGGCTGCTCTGCGCCAGCTCACGGGAACGGAACAGGCTGCCCCGTTCCTGATACAGCGCCAGCAGAAGACCGACAGCGGCACAGGCCCCGGCGATCAGCAGGAGGAGCGCAAACAGCTGCCAGCCATAGTCCTGCAGCATCCACCTGTCGCCAGCGTACGCAGGGGGGTACCAGCCGACACCGTCGCCGTATCTCCACGAGAGCATCAGGAACGCCATGATGGCAGCGGCGACCACGTTCGCTCCTGCCGCGATGTACCGCAACCGCGGCGGGGCGGTCCACAAGATGAAGCCGAGAGCGACAAAGGAGCCCAGGTAGATGGGCCAGTGATTGGAATACATCGGCGGCAGGGCATGACTCAACTGTCCGGCGAGGAGCGCCGCCGTGAACCCGAGGGACACCAGCGGCTTCCACAAAGCCGTGGCAATCGCCAATGTCATCAGCACCAGCGGCCAGTCCCCTGACCATGACAGCCAGGACCCTCCCATCCTTCCTGCCTCGGCCACACACCACAGCGAGAAGAAGACGGCGGCCGCCACAAGCGCGCCCCAACGCCGTGCAAAATTCAGAACTGGTTCCATGCCAGTCACCATATCCACGGCAAACACACCCTTGCCTTCATATCGCCGCAATCTCAACCTCAAAGCCAGAAGATTCATCCTTTGGGCCAGCTTTTAGGCCCGCGGCCCTTCAACCTGTGAGCCTCCCTCGCCCCTTCGTATTGGACGGACGCTCGCACTTTTTGCCCGCACTGTTCGTGGAAACCGATGGTTCCCGACTGGGGCGCAATTATTCGAAACGGGTAGCCGTCATTGCGGTATTGCCCCGGATGAGACCGAATGTTGCGGTGACCGCTCCGAGGGCCAGGAGCAGGCTGAGGCCCAGGGCCATGAAGTACTTGGGCGCCGGCCAGGTCATCCGGTAGGTGTCGTCAATGAATGTCACCATCAACCAGGCCACGAGGAATCCGAGTCCGCCCGACAGCAGCAGCACGGTCAGGAGCGGGACGGCTGCTTCACGGGTGATGATCCGGCGCAGGACGGACACCGGCATCCCCATCAGCCGCATCAGACCCAGGACTCTCTTCCGGTCCAGAATTGCGGAGGCGGTGGCGACGGCCAGGGACAGGCCGGCGATTGCGATCGCGACAAACATGCCGAGATAGGCGAGCACGGCCAAGCCCTGAATCAGGCGGGTGCTGGACTGCAGGTTGACGTCCAACGTGGAGGTGGCCGGGATGGCCGTGATGACTGAACCGTTTAGGGCTGTCCGGGCGCGGTCCATGGCCGCCGGGGTTCCGTCGGTGCCAAGCACAATCACGACCGGTGCCAGTCCGTCCAGGTTGGCGGCGGGCTCCGGGGTCAGGGCCAGTGGCTGCTTTGTCCAGTAGTGGAGGAACGAGGCATCAACGGCGACGGTCTTTGTTGCCGGGATGTCCTCGAACCCCAGGCCGGCTGCGTCCGCGGAGCGAAGGTAGATTTCAGGCCCGGCATCCGGTCCGGAGAGGGCTCCCGGGCCGTAGCCGACGGTGGCGCTCCGGATTCCGGGCAGTTCCATGGCCTGCCGCGCGACCTCCGCCGCTTGGGCCGGGGTGTGACCGGTGCCCACGGTGGCGTGGAGGCTGGTGGGCTGCAGCAGTCCGGGACGGGCCGGGCGCACCTCAGTGGACTCGATGATGCTGGATCCACCGGCGAAGACGGAGACGACGAACACGGCGATAACGAGTCCTGACACGGCCCGGAAGGTCGCCACGGGGGTTTTTAGGATCCGGCTGGCGGCAATGACTCCCGCCGCGCTCCGCGCCTGGCGCAGCCCGATCCGGCTCACCAGACGGGTCAGCCAGGGCCCGATGACCACGATGCCGACGAGGATCAGCAGAAAGCCGAGAATCAGGAGCGGTGATGTCAGCCATAGCAGTCCCGCCTCACCGAGGCGGATCATAAGTACAGCGGTGATCATAGCGACAAGTCCGGCCAGCAGGGGAACGCTCCGCCACATGGTGGGTGTCTTTTCGTGCATGGCCCTCGTCACGCCCAGGGGGCCAATGCCGGCCCGGGCCGTGCGTTGCCCGGCCACGAGTGCCGAGGCCGCAACCACCACGGCGACGACAGCTGCGGCCGCCACCCAGCCGGTGGCCAGATCGGCCGCGAACATCCTGGTGCCGTTGACCGGTATCTGTGCGGCAGCCGGCCTCAGCACGAGGGCCAGCACGACGCCCAGCACTGCACCGATCAGACTGGGAACGGCGGTTTCAACCGCGGCGATCCGGGAGACGACCTGTGGCGATGCGCCAATGAGGCGCAGGGTCGCGAAGCGTTCCCGGCGCTGGGCAGCCCCCAGACCGGTGACAATGCTGATCAGCAGCAGCACGGGGAAGAACACCGCAATGGCCCCGATGGACAGCACCGTGCTGTAGGCGGCCGCGCTGCCGCCATAAGGATCGGTTGTGAAGTCTGACACCAGGGAAGCCCTGCCGTTTTGGCGGAGTTCGGCTTCCGGTGTTCCCGTGACGACGATCAGGGAATCCGGTCCGGGCAGCGCAGCAGCGTCTATCGTGCCGGCAAACGTCCCGAAACGGTCGCCAAGCTCATCCCTCGGCGTTGACTCGATCAGACGCTGCAGCGCCGGGGACGCGTAGTAACGGCCCGGTGCCGGAGGGTTGCCGATCCCGGGGATCTTGACCGTGGTCGTGCCGAGGGCCGCGACGTCGCGGCGGTTTATCAGTTGGTCATGGAAGACCTCCACCGGGTTGGCCTCCATGAGCACAGTGTCGGCGGTCAGCGGCACCGGTGTCCCCGGTCCTGACGTGGTCGGATCCTCCGTTGGCGAGGCGGCCACGGACGGGCGCCCGGTTTCGCGCAGCCAGGCACCGCGGTCATCACGTGTGCTCAGGCCGTTGGCGCCACCCCACAGCAACAACAACAGGCACACTCCGACAGCGACCCCACCGGCGATGCCGGCGAGCCAGCCATAGGCCGACCGGCTGCCGACCACTGCCAGCTTGAGCAACCCGGGATTCACGCGGACACCCGGTATCCCGCACCGATGGCTCCGTCGCGCACGATGACTTCCCGGTCCGCATACGCGGCGGTGCGGGCATCATGGGTGATCATCACCACGGTGGTGCCAGCTTCGCGGACAAGTTCGAGCATAAGCGTCAGCACGTTTTCTGATGCGAGGGAATCCAGCGAACCCGTGGGCTCATCGGCGAACAACACGGCAGGGGACGTCACCAGTGCCCGGGCAACAGCGACGCGCTGGGCCTGCCCTCCGGACTGTTCACCTGGGAGCTTGGCGCCAAGCCCGTCCAAACCGAGGCGTTCCAGTAGCGCCGTGGACCGGCGCAGCGCCTCCGGCCGCCTGGTCCCTGAAAGGAGCAGAGGGATGCTGACGTTATCCACCGCCGTGAGCTCCGGCAGCAGCTGGCCGAACTGAAAGACGAACCCGAAATCGGTCAGCCGTAGCCGGGCCCGTTTCGGCTCCCCGAGGGCATTGATCTCCATCGGTGGCCGCCCGGCGGGACGGTAGGTCACCGAACCGCCGTCGGGTACAAGAACACCAGCCAGGCAGTGCAGCAGCGTGGACTTACCGGAACCGGACGGGCCCATGACGGCGAGCACTTCCCCTGGGTGGACGTCGAGGTCGATGCTCCGCAATGCCTCGGTCTGGCCGAAGGAGTGGTGCAGGCCGCGGGCACTGAGGATGGGTGGTGCAGTGGTGTCATGGGTGCTCATGCGCTCTGAAGCTCCTTCTTGAGTTGGGTCAGGCGGGCGCTGGTGAGGTCGATCCAGCGCAGGTCGGCTTCGATGTGGAACAGGCCGTGGTCGCACATCAGGACCCGCAGCAGGTCCGCGTCCTTCTTCAGGCGGGTCAATTCACGCATGCGGGCCATGTGTTCGCCGCGCTGCACATCGAGCAGCCGGTCGGCGTCGTCATCGAGCAGCAACGCGATCACGGTCTTCGCAAAGAGTTCGCTTTGCAGGGACTCCGACGGGACGTCGGGGGTGAACAGCCACTCGCGCACCCTAGCCTGGCCGGCGATGGTGATCTCGTACTCCGGAGCAGATCATTTGGTCGCTGAGCCTGGACAGTCGGTGGGCGGGCCGGCCTCGAGAGCGATTTTAAGGAACTGATGGGCTTTACCGCCTCTGCCTTCCCACCGGTCAGCCCGCCGCCGCGGTGCTTGTTGCCAAACCCTGTTCTGTTGGATGGCGATCGCGGTGAGAGGTGTCGGTATAAGGTTGTGCGTTTTAGGCCGGTCTTCGCGGTGATCTCCTTCATGGAGAACTTTTTGTCCCGTAGCAGGGAACGATTCCGGGTCCTCCATCAGCTCGGAGAGCCGGCGGTGGACTTGCGCGAGGGCTGGCAGCGTGAACTCTGCCCGGATGGGGCCCAGGTCTGATCGCTGATCGTTTGAGGGATCACCGGGGCCTATCGCAAAGGGGTTCGCTCTGAACCTGAGGATTGTATGGACACGCCAAAGCAGTGGAACCAGACACCTGAGAGATGTTCACGACGTAAGCGCTTAAAGGGCCTTCTGAGTCGCTGAGTTTCGAGGCCAGATTCATGTAACACCATCGCTGTCTCGACGTTCTATCGCGTCGGCGAGTGCGCGGAGTTGGCGCGTGGCGGCTGGCGCGTTACCGAGAACGTACGTTGCGAATTTGGGATCGTCTGCTGTCTCGACCATCCGCAGGGCGTCAATCTGCATTTGCGTCATGGTTTCGATCGCAACGACGATTTCTTCGACACTAGGTGCTAGTTCAGTTTTTCGTCCATCCCGTGAAATATCACGCGCGGAAAGGGCCTCGCCGGTCTCGGGCTCTTCCTCGGCGAGTTTGGCGAGCACGAATGTCACGATATTCAGCTCTCTGCGACGCGCCGCGAGCCGGTCGTCTAGTTCGGTAACTCCGTTTGGGGCAAGGAACAGTTGCCCAATCTCGAACGGTTGAAGTCCGAGAGCAATTGAGGTTTCGGCAAGATGCCCTAGACGCTCAGCTTCCAGTAGCACCCACTCCCTTTGAATGGCCATGTTCTTGATGGTGTCACCGCTGAAGGCGGGACCCACGATAGCGACAGAACTGGCATGATTGCGATCCTTGTGCGTCTGAATAGCCACATCGCTTATGTCCGTGTGTGCGACTTGACCTGTTGATCGTGCTTTTGCTTCAACTATCGCTGTCATTCGCGAGCCATCAGCATTGCGCCAGTGAACGAGGACATCGGTGTCACCGGACCCACTGATCACACGAGCCTCGAACCCCATCGCGAGAAAGACGTCCCGAACAGCATTCTCGAATGCTCGGCCCGACGCTAGCCCTACGTGTCAGGCTGGAACGGTACCAAGGGCTCATAGCAAGTCCGCTTAATCGCGTGGGGCGAGAACCAGGAATCCAGTAATCATGTCCAGT
>NZ_JAXCHX010000029.1:0-48169 GCF_035984855.1 Arthrobacter sp. MP_M4 | reverse complement strand
GACTGGACATGATTACTGGATTCCTGGTTCTCGCCCCACGCGATTAAGCGGACTTGCTATGAGCCCTTGGTACCGTTCCAGCCTGACACGTAGGGAGGAAGCGACCTTCTCGGGCACCAGCTAATCCGGAGGAGCTTTTCGGTTCTCTACCCAAGACGCCGACCCGTGTGCCTGCGCTTTGGGCACATCAAGCAGACCAGCTGCGCTCCTACTTCGAAGAGCACAAGAACAGCCCGGATGTTGCATTGGAACTGCCCACTGGCTCGGGAAAGACCCTCATGGGTCTTCTTATATCAGAGTGGCGGCGGCGATCACTATCGCATCGAGCGGTATTCGCGTGTCCGACACAACAACTTGCCGAACAAGTTCATGCCTCAGCCCAAGCGCAGGGGCTAGAGACAGTCCTCCTCATAGGCAGGAGCGTCCAGTGGGATGATTCTGACTTGAACGCATACACTCGCGGCCGAGCAACAGCTGTGACTACCTACAGTCAGATCTTTAGCGCCTATTCCAAGCTGTCAGATGCACAATCCATCGTCTTCGATGATGCGCATGCAGCGGAGGGCTATGTTGCAGAGTCATGGGCCCTGGAAATTCCGAAAAGGCTCTCCGTATATCAGCAAGTTTTCGACACTCTAGCTGAAGACCTGGATCCCTTGTTAGTCGCGCGAATTTCAGACGGCGACGCCAGTGAGGCATCCGAGCCTGAGGTGAGGATGCTGCCCTTAGCAGTCGTCGCCAAAAACAAGACGGCGCTGGCCCAAGTCCTGAAGAACGCCATCCTCGAAGAGGAAGACCTGAAGTGGTCCGTGCGGCGCGTTTTACCTCATCTCTCGTCATGCCTGTTCTACGTGGACAAGTCGCGGTGGTACGTCCGTCCGATGATCCCACCCACGTTCGAGCATGGGCCCTTCACCAACCCCGCACAGCGGATCTACCTCTCGGCAACGATTGGCGCAGGTGGTGAACTTGAGCGCGCCTTCGGACGACCTGCAATAGCAAAGATCGGTGTTCCGGCGGCTTGGGAAAAGACGGGGAGCGGACGACGCTTTTTCGTTTTCCCCAGTCTTGCTGAAGCCGCGCAACTACCGGGCGTTGTGCCTGAGGGTGCCCCGCCTCTCACAAAGCAGCTTTTCGACCTGGCAGACAAGCGACTTATTTTGAGCCAAAACGGCAAGACCACCGAACAAATAGCAGTGGTGCTGGAAGTTCCCGAAGATGAGATATATCGCGTCAGTAGCAGGCAGTTCAATGAATTTGCTGAAGCTAACGTAGGAACTCTACTAGCCGCAAACAGGTATGACGGGATGGACCTTGCCAACGAAATCTGTCGGATGATGTTGATTCACGGACTGCCAGGTGCCAGTCACCTTCAAGACAGATTCTTCGAATCAAAGCTTCGAGCCAGAAGAGTCCTACAGGAGCGGCTCCGGACCCGTGTAGTTCAGGGCCTTGGTCGATGCACGCGAGGGCCACAAGACTATTCAGTTGTCGTAGTGCAGGACGAGTCTCTCGTCAGGTTCCTCTCACGCGATGAGAACATCGAGGCTATGCCAAGGGAGATGCAAGCCGAAATTCGATTTGGTCTCAACACAAGCGAAAATGTCACAGAACCGCAGCTCGTGGCGCTCACACGAAGTGCTTTGAAGCAGGACAAGAAGTGGACGGCTCAGGCCGAACCGCAAATTATTGATTGGCGAGAGGACTCCGAGGTGAAACCCTATGCCGAGTCCAGTGAACTTGCTGCTTCAGCGGCGAAGGAGGTCCGGGCTTGGCGCGAGGCCTGGACCGAGCAGTGGGCAGCAGCCGGCCAGCTCGCGATGGAGGTCCACTCAGAATTGAATGGAAATGAACTAACCCCTTATCGATCGCTTTGGGCCTATCTGGCTCACTCTTGGTTGGCCTTGGCCGCCGAAGATGGCGCGCCAACCAGCAAGAAATCTCAAGAGTATTTAGATCTCGCGCACAACTCGTCGTTCGGCACTACTTGGCTCAAGGAGATCCAGCGCGTCAAGTCTTCCACTCCTACGTTGGAAGAATGGGACAAGCAGGCGGTCGCGGCAATTCATGGGAAGGCGGCCGCCGGGACCCGGCCAACGAAGTTGCAAAGCGAGTTGACTCAGATGTTGGCCGATGTGGGGCAGACAAACTCCAAGATCTACGAGCGCGGACTCACTGCCCTCGGGACATTCCTTGGTACGCGGGCTTTCAAACCGGAAGGTGATGCGCGGGCGGACAGCGTTTGGCTTCTGCCGGAGTTGTGGATGGCGATGGAAGCGAAGAGCGAGCAGCTCGTAGGTGGCACCATCAATCCGACCTATGTTCGTCAGACCAATACCCAGCTGGACATGCTGGCCGAAGACGAGGGGGTGGAGGGATATCCAGTTCAGAGCATCAGTGTCATCATCAGTCCGAAGGGAGTCGTGCGGCCCGAAGCTGTTGCTGGTGCTAACAAAAACGTCTATCTGGTGGTTCCAGAAACGATCAGGGAAATCGCAATCGAAACCAAGAAGGCTTGGGCAACAATTAGGACGTTCGCGACTGATCAAGAAGACAAGGGGCAACGGAATGAGGTCGCCGGCATCCTATGGGAGTGCGGCCTTCTCCCGACGCAAATTAGAGAGCGTCTCACTCGTGATCCTGTCAAATAGTACGTGTCTGGATGCCCTCGAATCGGAGGCGCAACCGAGTTAACTGCGCTCTCATTTAGTGGTCGCAGTTGGGGCAACTGTCATCAAATCGACAGTCGCCCCTGCTGCGCGGTTTCCTCCGAACAGTCTCGCGGGGAGCCCCAGGTATTGCCGAACCCGCAGGCTGTGGCGTTCCAATGCGTCTTAGCCAGATCGGAAACTGTGTCGCTCCGTCGGAGGTAGGCCAGCACGTTCGAAGTCGGCAGTCACGGAGCCTTGCTTCAGGTAAGTGGTCCACAGGTTTACTGAACCCGGAAGATTACGGAAACCAGCGTCGCGCCGTTTGCTGATCGGGTCCCCGATCCTCTCGCGTTGGTGGACCCGCTCGTCACGACAACACTTCCATAACGGTTAGTCCCCTAGGATTAGCCAATGGTGTCCTCACTCTTTCCTCCTCGCCTGCGCGCTTTGATTGCCAAAGCCTTAGGCTCCAGTACCTTCATTACGCAGTCCGATCTGGATAATCTTTGGATAGGTTACGGCTCTTATGAAGGTCCGCTGTCCGGTAATAAACCTTCGAAGGCCAATACTCTGGTTAGGTCCATCGCTCAAGGCTCAGATGCTGATGATCAGTTCCTGGCAATGCTCAACGATGTGTACTACACCTCTGGTGAAGGTGACCGCAGACGGAATGATGCCGAAGCGTTCAAGCCACTGCTCGTCGATCTCCTACGCCGGGGGTTCATCATCGATGAAGACGAGGGAATCCAGAAGCCCGCTTTGAAACATTCCAGCGTTTCAGAACCCGCGTCCAAAAATCAGGTCGTACCAGCCCATGTGCCCGGCTCGACAGCAACGCCAACAGTTAGGACAGAAGTGGATAAAATAGGCGACGGCCGCTCAGTATTCATTGTTCACGGTCGAAACACCGCAGCTAGGGACGAGTTGGCCAAATTTCTTCGCCACCTTGACGCTAAGCCAATCAGCTGGACTGAGGCAGCTGCCCTCACGAAAAAGCCCTCGCCGACCACGATGGAAATCATCAACGCCGGTATGGCCAAGGCCCAAGCGATCGTTGTCATCTTCACACCGGATGACGAAGCTCAACTTAAATCCAAGTACGTCAAAGCCGACGATGGACTACACGAGAAACAACTGACCGGGCAGGCCCGTCAGAATGTTCTTCTTGAGGCAGGGATGGCCCTGGGGGCAGCACCAGGCAGAACTGTTCTCGTGCGCCTCGGCCAGATTCGGATGATCTCCGACATCGAGGGAATCAACTGGATCGATCTAGGTGATGGCTGGGATGCCCGTACCCGACTCAGGGATGCGCTGGTCAACGCCAACGTCAGTCTTGAACTAAACAAGGACCTTACGGCGCCTGATGCCGGGAAATTCGCAGGCATAGATCTTGGTCAAACGACGGAGACCAAGCTGGTTCAGCAAAGCGTCGCTAGCTAGACGTCGCCGAGCAAGTCTCCAGGATCAGCAAATGAGTGCAACCGAACCTGAATACTCCGGCCCCATGCCGCCATTTGCATATGACGGCCAGGTTGGTGAGGAAAAGCTTGGTGAGCTCCTCGCTGTTGGAGCCGAACACTCCTACTTGGATTTCAAGACAGAACTAGATCTCAAAGACCCAACAAAAAAGCTCGACTTCATCAAAGACTGTGCAGCCATGATGAACCTGCCGCGAGGTGGGTACCTGGTGATCGGCGCACACGATGATGGAACACCGGCTAAGGGTTTTGAGGCGCCAACGAAGGAGATGTTCGATTCAGCCGCGCTGACTGAGATGGTCAAAGGCTACGTGGATGCACCTATCGATATCCGTGCCCAGGTTCACACCCTCCGCTTGAAGGGCGTCTATGCCAGCATGGCCGTCATCTACGTCGCACCGCCAGCAGACGGTATGCCTGCGGTGACGTCAAAGGCCGGCACCGCACAAAGCCAGGGCGGTGGGCGCATCCATCGCTTCGACCGAGGAGTGATCTTCACCCGCGAAGGATCCTCGAACGTTCCGGTTAGCCATAGAACTTGGGGAAATGTACTAGCGAACTTCAGGCAGCAACAGCGGGCGGAATCACGGCAAGATGTTGACGCGCTCATACGACGGACACTTCAAATGATGGGAAGTGGAGCTGCCCCGCCCAGGGTCCTGCCGCTTTTGAACATGGATTCGATTACCTTCTCTGAAGCCGTAGTTTCAAACCTCAGAGACGGTAGTACCAACGTTCTGCGAAGGTTCCTGATTACCGGCAAGAACGCTTACCTCAACAGCGCAAGCGATGTAGGTCGCAAGACGGCACTGAACAAAATCACGGCCGTGGCAGTTGAAGCACTTCTCTTGAGCGATATTGCTGCCGTCGAGTACGCCATGGATGCGCTCTTTGTGCTTTACGAAAGCCACCTGGTCGATCCGACTCGCACGGGTGGCAAACCAGGAGCGCAACCCATGTGGCTGGACATCATCCTGCACACCATGGTGATTGGTGCGGCGGCTGTCCGGGGTGGCATGTACGAAGCCATTCCCACCATCGCCCTGCGGAGAGTAGGCGACGAAAAATACTCGTACCGGTCTTGGATCCGTCACGGCCTTACCGAGGCGGCAAGGGCAGGACTATTTGTCCGGGCAGGTGAATCCTCGAAGGGCGGAAACTTGATCGCGCTTAGTTCAGAACTGATGGTAGAGAACCCGACGTTCTGGCCAGATATTCAAGGGTTTTCAGCCTCCGATCCAACTGCGGCGTTCGTAGATTCCCTTTGTCAGTTCGATTTTCTGTGGTGCTGTCTTTCCGTGGCCAACGTCGGAGAAGGACCTTTGTCAGCGTCCTTCTATCCGAGTTGCTCCGCTTACCACCAGTCAAGGATTCTTCCTCTGTTTCGAAGACTGGAAGCCGAACCGAAAATTAGGAACGCGGTCTTCGGAGACATCCCGGAGCCACAGATAGCGAACGCCATCATCACCGTGATTGAGATGGCCTACAGACAATCCTGGGATTACGGTGGCTGGTGGGACAGCCCTAGCGACCTTCCCACTAACGGATGGACCAAGAAGACGGCGACGCCGATTGATACTTAATTCGAGCCACGCCTCTAATGGTCGATGCAGGTTCCTGGAATCATTTCTGGTCCTCGCCCACGAAACCATAGACAGAGGAAGATCCCTTGGTCTGTCTTGAGTTCTGCTTGCTCCCGGTCCGGAAACCACCGTGCTCGTTGAGGGATCCGCCTGCGGGCGGCCGATTCCTTCTCCTAATCCGACTCGGTGTCTCGAGACCTCTGTGTACCGAGACGCATTCGATGCAAGACAACTAAATGCCCGGTTGAGCGATACCGAGCGATTACAGAAGGCCGCCAGTGGCCGGTGACCAGTCCCGCTAGTGAATTCCGGCCCCTTGAGCTTTCAGCGGGACTGGATGAAGCCCTCGCGCAAGCCGGCGCGGCACCGCTGGAAGCCCGGCCCCTGGTGGTCTCCATCGGCTCGAGTACAAGCGCCGACGTGATGCGGCGGAAATTCGCCAACTACCACCAGCCCGTCAGCACGGTCCTGCCGCTGGTCCGGGGGCAGCTGCACAACATCGCCGTTGGCCACTCCGTCCACGTGAGCAAGGCCGGCTACATCGCGGCCGCCCGTATCCGCTGATGGGAGAGTGCACAGCGGTCTGGCTTTCGTGGCTGGACGATGTCCAGCTGATGGCCCTCGACGAAACGGAGCCCAACTACCGGCGGATCCAGCTTGACGGCGAAGCCTGCCCGCTCGTGGTGGACCACGAGGATCGTCGGGGGGAGTTTTCGCTGTTCACCTCGCGCTGGGGCGTGCTGATTGACGGCGACGGCGGGAAGCTTCCCTTCCTCGACCAGCCCGCCCTCTTCGGGCTCCTCGCCGGCAGCGGCACCAGGGACCTCCTGGAGGAGGGGAAGTCCGTGTTCGGCGGGCCGCCGAAGCTTGTAGCCGAGCAACTCGCGTTGCCCTCGGTCCAGGCATGGGCCAGGGAATGGTTCAGCTCGGCCGGCCTCGCCGCACCAATGGACTTCGACGGGCCTTGCGCGAGGTAGCCCTCTGGAAGGTCGCTTTCACCCGGCGGCGATGTTTCCGGCGATGTGGGCTGTAATCGGCATCGCGGCACAGGATTCAGATCACGAAGCCGTATGCGGCATCAGCTCAGGCCTCGAGCTCGTGGGCCAGTTCGGTGATGCTCGATGCCGAGAGGTCCCAATCGCTCTCCGGCGTCAGATCCGCGGTCTGGCCCGGGCCGTATTCGGTGGGGCGGGCGATGAACGCCGTCGCCAGCCCGGCCTCCCGGGCAGCACGCAGGTCGTTGTTGTGGGCGGCCACGAGCATCACCTCACCGGGCCTGAGGTCCAGGAACTCCGCAGTCCGAAGGTAGGCCGTGGGCATCGGCTTGTACGTGCGCGTCATGTCCGAGCCGATGATCACGTCCCACGGAAGGCCGGCGTTTCTGGCCATGTCCAACAGCAGCGAGGTGTTGCCGTTGGAGAGCGGACCCACGATGTAGCCACGGCGGACGGCGGCCAGACCTTCCAGGCTGTCCGGCCATGGGGGCAGGCGGTGCCAGGATCTGTTCAACTCCTCCAGGGTTGCTGCGTCCAGCCGGTCCGGATCGAAGCCGTGGTGGCGGAGCACCTGGTCCAGGTTTTCGCGGTGGAGGGTGTCCAGGGTGGCGAATGCACGTGATCCGGAGCGGATGGACTCCATTGCCGGCTGGTAGAGGGCGCGCCAGTCATCGGCGAACGCCCCGGCATCGATATCCTGTCCGTGTGTTGCGGCGAAGGAGGCCGCCTGCCGGGCGACGCCGGTGCGCCAGTCCACCACCGTGCCGAAGGTGTCGAAGAGGACGGCGCGTACCCCGCACCCGGTTGACGGTGAACGGTATGGCTGGATCGTCATATCCTGTCTCCTTCCCGAAACTTCCCTGACGGTTAGTCTGGCAGTATGCGCACTGATTTCGATCCCGCAACCACGTCCGCCCGTGATTTCTACCGGTTGCTTACCGCAGTGGTGGTTCCCCGGCCCATCGCCTGGGTTTCGAGTGTCCCGCCGGATGGACTACTGCCGCCAATCCATGGGTAGCGAGGCACGCCCAGGGTGTCGCAGATCGGGCCCCGCCTTCCGGTTGATCAGTTGCTGTTCGTGCGACCCAACCCCTTCGTGGCAAGCCAAAGGCAGGGCGGCTGTGAAAGCCGCCCTGCCTTTGGCGCGTCCGCGTCTTCCCTGCGCCCGTCTGTCGGGTTTCCTGTTGCGGTGGAGTGCAGGGTTGTCCCGTCCGCGTGCCGGACGTGGATCCGGCAGTCTTTTACATATCAGCGCGAGCTCTGGACCGGCGGTGCAGCCTACATAACCCCGGTAGGCACCAGCAGCGCCCAGGCCAGCGCGGGAGCCACGAGAACAACTCCTCCGGCGTACATCATGAGCTGGCGGTAGACGCGCTGGCGGTCGTTGTCGCGGGCGTTCGCCACCACCAGGGCGCCGTCGGTGGAGAAGGGCGAGACGTCCACCACGGTGGCCGCGATGGCGAGGGCCGCGACGGTGCCGGAGGCGCTTAGTGAACTCGTGGCCAGCAGCGGACCGGCCATCGGGATGAACGCGGTGAGCAGCGCCGTCGAGGACGCAAACGCGGAGCCGACGCCGATGACGTAGCAGAGGACCAGAGCGATCAGCAGCGGCGCCCCCAGGGCCAGGGCCATCTCGGCGAGGGTGTCGATGACGCCCACGTGCTGGAGCAGCGAGACGTAGGTGATCATGCCGGCCACGAGCAGCACGGTGGACCACGAGACGCCCCCAATGAACGTCTTGTGTTCCTTGATGTTGACGAACGCCAGCAGCAGGCCGGCGGAGAGGGCGACGAACCCGATCGGCAGGTGGAAGCCCAGGGTGCACACCAGGATCGCGGCGATCAGAACCAGCGTGAAGATCTGCTGGCCCCCGGGACGGCCGGTGCGGGGCGTGTCGAGGCCGGCGTACTCGTTGGCGTGCTTGTCGCGCAGCTTGCCCAGCAGGGCGAACAGCACGATGGTCAGCGCGGAGAGGATGAAGTTGAGGGCGAAGCTGGCCGTGAAGAGCCCGCCCTGCGAGATGGGGAAGCCGTTCTTCAGCGCGATGTCATGCACCAGGACGCCGGCGACGGAGAGCGGGGAGAAGCCGCCGGCGTGCGCTCCGTTGATCACGAAGGCGCCCATCAGGACCGGGTGGATGCGCGACTCGTAGGCCAGTCCCAGTGCCGCCGGTGCCAGCAGCGCCACGGCCGCCGGGGAGAAGGTGCCCAGCGCCGTCAGCGCGGCAGCCAGGAGGAAGAACACCCAGGGCAGCAGCATGGTCTTGCCCCTGACCAGGCGCACGCAGGTCTGGACGATGATGTCGATCGACCCGTTCCGCTGGGCCATGCTGAAGAAGTAAGTCACGCCGATGATCGTCAGAACGATGCTGGCCGGGAAGTCCTCCAGGATTTCCTTGTCGCTCATTCCGAGCATGAAGTAGCCGACGCCGAAGGATGCGACCAGTCCCATGACGCCGATGTTCAGCGGCCATTTTGTGGCGACGACAAACATCACCACGAGGATGACGAGCGGGATGATCTGGGTGGCGGTCATGGTCTGCTCCGATCCAGAGGCGGCCGCGGGGTTGAAGAGGACACCTCCGAACAGGAGGGCGGCCAGACCCATGATAGTGACGGCGGCTACCGTCATCAGCAGGACGCGGCGGCGGCGGTCGGGGCGCCCGGAGGGCTCGATGCGGGTGCCGCCGGGGGCGGTCCCTACATCCGTCTGGTCCGTGGGCTGTTCTGCAGTCTTTTCTGAGATGTTAGTCATGATGCTCTCTCCTCATTGAGTAGCGCTGGCAAAGGAGGCGCCGACGGCGGTGCCGAGGGCCTCGGGAAGGTGGATGGTGGTGGAGGCGATGGTGCGGGCTGTGCGGTCGACGCCGACGAGCAGCGACCCGTCCCGTTCCTCGCTCCAGGTTTCGATGACCCCGGCCGGGGTGCGCAGCCGCAGGGTGGGGCGAACGGTGCGGCCGGTGATGTCGGCAAGCAGCGTGCCCGGGGTGCGGGCCGCGAGGGTCAGGGCGATGCTTCCGGTGATGGCCAGGGCCGGGTGCGGCTTGCCCATCGAAAGCATGACGACGTTGACGTCGCTTTCGGCGTCGGACGGGGCCGGGGCACCCACGACGGCGACCTTGGGGACGGCGCGGGCGGCGTCGGCGGGAGTGGCTGCCAGCCCCATCCGCACGGCCGCCTGGCGCCGGATGTGCTCCAGGGTGTCCAGCTGCAGTTCCAGCCCGGCGGGCCAGCTGCCGAAGCGCTCCGGGTCCAGGCCCAGGTCCGCGGCGCGCAGCATGACTACCGGCGCTCCGGCGTCGACCATGGAGACAGTCCAACGGGTTCCGCCGGCGACGATGGTGTCTGAAGCCGATTCCGTGGGAAGCAGTTGGCCGGTGGTTTTGCCGGCCGGGTCCAGAAAGCCGAGCCCCACCCGGTAGCCGGGGAACGGCACACCGGGCATCTGGGCCTGCGGGACGATCGGCAGAGCGCCGGCCGGCGTCGACACCCGCTGGATGATGACCTGGCCGGTGTTGGTGTTCCGG
This sequence comes from Arthrobacter sp. MP_M4, assembly GCF_035984855.1. Taxonomy (NCBI): domain Bacteria; kingdom Bacillati; phylum Actinomycetota; class Actinomycetes; order Micrococcales; family Micrococcaceae; genus Arthrobacter; species Arthrobacter sp. MP_M4. The sequence goes on along the minus strand of NZ_JAXCHX010000029.1, from coordinate 37,936 downwards.
GTGACGATCCGGGTGACGTCGCCGGTGGGGACCACCCAGCCCTTTTCGATGGCATACAGGCCGACCACTGCCGAGCAGTTGCCGCAGTTGCTGCCCCAGTCCACGGTCGCCTCTTCTATGCCGACCTGGGCAAAGGTGAATTCGACGTCGACGCCGGCGTCGGCAGGGCGGTGAACGATCATCGCCTTGCTGGTGGTTGAGGTGGCGCCGCCAACGCCGTCGACCTGCCTGTGGTCGGGGCTCCCGAACAGCCGGGGCAGCAGCACGTCCGGGCTGGTCCCGGTTTCGTCCAGCTGGCCGGTTTCGAAGACCCAGCATTTGCTGGTGCCTCCGCGCATCCACTCCGCTTCGATCTTCATGGTCTGTTCCTTGCTTCGATTCTGCCCCGAGGTGTTCAAGGGCTTGATTCGAGATTGATCCAGATCACAAATGAAGACAAGGTTGGATTTCTGCAAAGGAGTGTAGCGATGCTTAATTCGCCTGGGTGCAGGATGTAAGTGCCTGCCTCAGGCGGTGGTCCCGTCGGAAATCAGCGGCTGTTCCCCGCGAATCAGGCGGTGAATGTATAGAATTAACTGATTCAACAGAAGGGTAAAGCGTTGCTTAACGATCATGATCAGGAATTGTTCGACATTCGGCGCCTTGCCTTGCTAGTGGAGGTGGTGGAGCAGGGATCCATCACCGCCGCAGCCGAGCTGATGATGTACACGCCCTCCGCCGTCTCGCAGCAGCTGCGCAAGCTTGAGCAGGAAGTGGGGCAGCCGCTCCTGAACCGCCGCTCCCGCGGGGTGGTGCCCACCGAGGCGGGGCAGATACTCGCCGGCCATGCACGCAAGATCATCGGGCAGATGCGGGCGGCGCAGTCGGACCTGGACCAGATCGCCGGCCTCAAGCGCGGCTCCCTGACCGTCGGCACCTTCCCGACACTCGCCGGATCCTTCCTGCCGGTGGTGATCCGGGCGTTCAAGAAGAGGTACCCGGCCATTGGCCTGTCGCTGCGCAGCGCGCGCTTCGATGACCTGGTGAGCGACCTGCAATCCGGAGTGACGGGCCTGTGTCTGCTCTGGGACTACCCCTGGAACCGCTTTCACGACGATTCCATCCGGATCACGGAGGTGTTCCAGGAGAGCACGGTGCTGCTGGTCTCCCGCAGCCACCCGCTGGCCGACCGCGACGAGATCCGGATGGAGGAGCTCCGCAAGGAATCATGGATCGTCCGCGCCGAGGCCCACCCCGTCGTCGAGGTGCTGCAGCGCTCCGCACACGAGGCGGGGTTCGAACCGACCATCGGCTTCCTGGCCAACGACTACCAGGAAGCGCAGGCGATGGTCAGCGTCGGAATGGGTGTGGCCATGGTGCCGAAGACGGCCGTGGCCTTGCAGCACCCGGACGTCCGCGTCATCAGCCTCGGCTCCGCCGCGCCCCTGCGGCGGGTGCTGCTGGCCCAGCGGCAGGACAAGGTCTACGCCCCGGCAGAGGTCGCGTTCCATTCCACGTTGCTGGAAATCGCCCGCGAACGGGCCGGAGACTACTTGTAACGACGGCGACGGCGACGGCGGCGTCACCGCCGTGCGATGTGCCCTGCCACGAACTCCGCGTCGTCACCCACCACCGGGAGCGTGGCCGACAGGTGCTTGGTGAGCCAGGGGAGGCCGACGGCGTAAAGACCCGGAACCTCGGTGACACCCCGACTGTGGCGCGGGTAATTCCACGCGTCGAGCACCGGGATGTCGAGGAAGCTGAAGTCCAGGCCGTACCCGGTGGACCAGATGACCGAGGTGACGCCGTCGGCGTCGAGGTCCAGGCGGGCCCCGGATTGCGTGGGCAGCCAGTCGTCCGCCGGCACCGGGTCAGCGGCCGGTGCGTCGATGCCGGCCGCCTCGATGTAGGCGTCGGCCAGGCGCCCGAGCCGCGCACCGAACCCGGCCTCCACCAGGGCGAGGCGTGCGGGGAGGTCGTCGCTGAAGACGAGTTCGCCGTCGTCCGTGCCCTCAAACCGGCCGTGCAGCCGGATACCCCGGCGGCCGAGGTCCCGCAGATGGATGCTGTGGCCACCGCCGTTGCCGGAGATCAGCGGGTTGCACAGAAAGCGCGCGGCGGGGGAGGGGAGCTGGTCTGTCTGGAGGCCGTTGATGCCGTATTCGGGGCCGTGGAGGTTGACCTGCAGGATCCAATAGAAAACGTCCTGGCCGCGGTACCGCCGCGGGGCCTCGGGGCAGGCCGAGACGGAGAGGTGGACCTCGCGGCCGGCCTCGAGCAAGTCCTCGGTGATTTGCCCGCCGGACTGTCCGGTGCCCACCACCAGCACGGCGCCCTCCGGGAGCTGTTGCGGGTTGCGGTAGTCGTGGCTGTGCAGCTGGCGGATGTGGCCGGGAAGAGCGGCCGCGGCCGGCGGGACCCGCGGGACTTGGAAGGCGCCGTTGGCGAGGACCACGTTCCGTGCCTGCCAGCGGCCGTGATTGGTGTCCACGGCGAAGCCGCCGTTGGCCGGGAAGCCGCCGTTGGCCGGGAAGCCGCCGTTGGCCGTGCTGACGCGGGTGACTTCCATGCCGAGCCGGACCGGTGCCGCGATTCGCGCGGCGTAGTTCCGGAAGAGCCCGATCACCTCATCCCGGGGGAGGAAGGCGTTCGGTTCGGGGCCGTCGTAGGTCATGCCCGGCAGCAGGAACGAGAAGTTGGGTGTGTTGAGGTAGAACGAGTCCCACCGGTCCTGCCACGCGCCGCCGAGTGTGTCCCGCCGTTCCAGCAGCTGATGCTCCACGCCGTGCCGGGTCAGCCAGTAGCTCGTGGCCAGGCCGGCCTGCCCCGCACCGATCACCAGGGTGTCGATCTTCTGGACTGGGCCCGCGGCGGTGGAGGGCATGGCTACTTCTTCGCGACCTTCGTATTGGGGGCCTTGGGAGCCTTCGGCGGCAGTCCGGCCACGTGCTCGAAGGCCTTCTCCACCCAGGCCCGGGCCCGCGCTTTGTCGCCGTCGCCCTCGCCGTTCCAGACCTCTGGCAAGCCGGTGTATCCGCCCATGGGGCGCTCGGCGGGCCCGAACGGAACCGTCCGCTCCGTGCTTTCGAGCAGTTCTTTGTCCTCGTCGGCCAGTTTCACCCCGATGGTGGGGCCGAACAGGCCGGCGAACATGTTTCCGTGCACGAAGGCGCCGAGGTTCCCGAACATCGGCTTGATCACCACCTCGGGGAAGTCCGGGAGCACCGCGCGGAAGTGCTCCTTGTCGGCGTCGGACGCTTTGGGCATGTCCATCGGTACCTCCGGAAACTGCGGGTGCGGAACAGTTCCTTTTGCAGGATATGCCCGCGGCCGGATCCGGTATAGACCGTGCCGGAGGGCACCGGCTTAGCCCGCGGTTTAGCTCCCCGCCACCGCCGCCGGCCGCTCGTCCAGGCCGCACCAGTCGGCGATGAACAGGGCAATGCTCTTGGTGATCCGGCGGACGGACTCGACGGAGACCCGCTCGTCGAAGCCGTGGATCGACTCCGAGACCGGGCCGTACACCAGCGCGGGGGTGTCGGCGTAGAGGGCGAAGACCCGGCCGTCGAGGTAGCCCGGGGTGGTAAAGCTCTCCAGCTCGCCGCCGAAGACCTGTTGGTGGGTGCGGCCCAGCAGGGTTTCGGCGTCGCTGCCCGGTTCCAGCACGTAGCCCTCGGCGAAGAACCCGGTTTTGACGCCGACCGCCTTGATGGGGTCCGGGCCGGTGCCCAGCTGCGCGAGGCACTCCCGGAGTTCAGCCCAGGCGTCCTCAGCCGCGATGCCCGGATAGATGGCCGCCCGCACGTCGAACTCGCACCACGCCGGCACGCTGGAAGGCCAGTCCCCGCCGGCGATCCCGCCGAAGTTGAAGTTGATCGGGTGCTCCAGGTCTTCGAAGTGGCGGTGCTGTCCCCGCTCGGCGTTCCACTTCTCCTCCACCTCACGCAGCGCGGTCATCGCCGTGTACGCGGCGTCGATCGCGTTGAAGCCGGTGCCCATCTCGCGCGGGTGGGTGGGGTTGCCGGTGACCCTGACCTTGAACCAGAGCACACCCACGTTGGCGCGGACCAGCATGTCCTCTTCCGGTTCGGGAATGATCACCGCGTCGGCCTGGTAGCCGCGCATCAGGGCGGACAGGGAACCGTTGCCCGTGCACTCCTCCTCGACGACGGACTGGAAGTGGATGCGCCCGGCCGGCTCGAACCCGGCGGCGCGAACGGCGTCGAACGCGAAGAGGTTCGCCGCGAGCCCCGCCTTCATGTCGCCGGCACCGCGGCCGTACATCCACCCGTCGATGACCGGGGCGTCCCAGGGGTAGCGGGACCAGTCCTCGGCCGGGCCCTCCGGGACGACGTCGATGTGGCCGTTGAGGATCAGCGACCGGCCGCGTTCGGTGCCGGGGCGGTAGGTGCCCACCACGTTGGTCATCCCGTCATAGGAAACCGTCACGGGGCCGAAGCCCTCATGGGCGGCCAGCTCCTGCGCGTCCAGCTCCCAGCGGTCCATGTCCAGGCCGCGGCCGGACATGGCGCCGAACATCAGGTCCTGGGCACTGCCCTCCCGAGTCCGCAGTGACGGGTGCTTGACCAGGTCCTGGGTGAAGGACAGCTGCGCGTCGAAGCCGGCGTCGACGGCGTCGAGGATGCGACGGGTGTGGTCGTCACTGAGCATGTTCGTCTCCTAACGGGCGGGGAGCCGTCCGCCGGACGGCTCCCCGCTGTTGATGGTTGAGCATTGGTTAGTGATGGCGACCGGGGGTGGGGTCCCGGCGGGCCCGCAGCCGGTCTCTAGGCGTCCGCGACGAGCTTCTTGTCCTGCACACGCAGGCGCTCGCCGAAGAACCCGCCCACGGCGGTGAGCAGCGAGATGATCATCAGGATCAGGGCCGCGCCCCAGGACTGGTTGCCGGAGACGCCCAGCATGGCGGTGGCCAGCAGCGGCATGAACCCGCTGGTGGCGCCGGCGATGTTGTAGCCGAGGGCCACGCCGGAGTAGCGCAGCTTCGGCGGGAACAGTTCGGTCAGCAGGGCCCCGTTCACGGCGTACGCCACCGCGATGAGCATGATGCCGATGGTGATGGCCAGCGTGATCAGGAGCGGGGACTTGGTGTCGATCATCGCGAAGAGCGGGAACGCCGTCACGGCGCTGACGATGCCGCCCCACATGGTGACCTTGCCGGGGCCGATCTTCTCGGCCAGCCGGCCCATGAGGAAGGTGACGCCGATCTGGGCCACAGCGGCAACCAGCGTCGCGTTGACCATGACGTTCCGGTCCACCTTCAGGGTGTTCGCGCCGTAGCTCACCACGAAGGTGGTGATCATGTAGAAGCCGCCGACGCCGAGCAGCGCGGCGAGGATTGCCACCAGCAGGCGGCCGCCGGCGTGGCGGAATACATCCAGGGCCGGGACCTTGGAGGTTTCGCCCATGGCGAGCAGGTCCTTGAAGATGGGGGACTCCTCGACCTTGAGGCGGATCCAGAGCGCGACGCCGAGCATCGGGAATGCCAGCAGGAACGGAATGCGCCAGCCCCAGGCGTCAAACGCTTCGGACGGGAAGAGCAGAACCAGCGAGAAGGCACCGGAGGCCAGCAGCGTCGCCACCGGCGACCCGACCTGGACCAATGCCGCATACCGGCCGCGCTTTTCCACCGGGGCGTGTTCCACGGCCATGGTCACAGCGCCGCCCCACTCGCCGCCGACGGCCAGGCCCTGGACCAGGCGCAGGACCGCCAGCAGGACCGGCGCGGCCAGTCCGATACTGCCGAAGTCAGGCAGCAGGCCGATCAGGGCGGTGGCGAGGCCGATCATCACGATGGTGATCAGCAGGGCCGGACGTCGGCCGTACCGGTCACCGATGTAGCCGAAGATGACGGCACCGATCGGACGGGCCGCGAAGCCGACGCCGAAGGTGGCGAAGGAGGCCAGCAGCGCCGCGGTGGGGTCCATGTTGGTGAAGAAGAGCCGGTTGAACACCAGCGCCGCGGCGGTGCCGAAGAGGTAGTAGTCGTACCACTCCAGCGCGGTTCCGACGAAGGCGGCGCGGGCAATTTTGCCCGCGTCCTTGCCGGAAATCACCGGAGGGGCACCTGCGGCGGGGGAGAGCGAGTTTGAGGTCGTCACTGCGTGGGCCCTTTCGAGCGGGGGGAGTTGTGCATCTCGGGTCCTGCGGCAGCCGGCAGGCGGGAGCCTGCGCGCTGCGGTGGTCCTTCGAGACTAGGCGAGTGATAAAGCCCTGAACAATGACAATTTCCACCCACTTTTCGCTCCCTAATTGGGCTTTTTCACAAAATTATTCGGCGACGTCGCTGTACCGGCTCAGCGCGATGAGGGCCCGGGCGGCCTGGGCCGGCACCGTGAGGTCCAGGCCGATCACCTCGTGCAGGCTGTGCAGGCGGTTCACTACGGTGTTGCGGTGGCAGAACAGTTCTTCGGAGGTTTCCTTGATGGAGCCGGTGCGTCCGTAGCTGCGTGCCACCTGCAGCAGGCGCTGGCGCTCCAGCGGCGTGCAATCGTCCAGCGCCTGCCGGATCGGCGCCGAGAAGTCCGGAAATTTCCGCTCCAGCAGTCCGCCGGCGATGCCCATCCAGGTGTCCTCCATGGTGGCAAGGCCGGCGCCGCGGGGGGGGGGGGGGGGGCGCCCCCCCCCCCCCCCCGCCCCCCCGGGGGGGGGGGCCCCCCCCCCCCCCCCCCGGGGGGGGGGGGGGGGGGGGGGGGGGGGGGGGGGGGGGGGGGGGGGCCCCCCCCCCCCCCCCGACGCGGCAGCCGCGGGGACGGCGGCCAGCCCCTCCACGCCGGGGACGTAGCCGGCCGGGAAGGGCGGAGCCTCCGCGGACCAGGTGCGCCCTTTGCGCTGTTGCCGGAAAAGGTACAGGACGCCGGCGTTCTCGTAGGCGTAGATGCGGTGGTCGGACTCGGACTGGCGCTGCGCCTGCGCCACGGACTCCGCGGTGACCGCCAGCACTTCGAAGCTGCCGGCGGCCTGCACGCCGAGGGCGGCGGCCAGCTCGCGGACTTCGGCAGGGCCGCCCAGGTCTGCGTTAAACAGCCGGGACAGCAGCCGCTGCCGGTAGAGCTGCTTGTTGCGGGCCAGCCGTGCTTCCTCCTCGGCATAGGCCTGCTGGATGCTGCTTACGTAGCCCTCGACGGCGTCGAGGACCCGGTCCATGTTGGCCACCAGAACGCCGATTCCGGTGGTCCCTGCCACGCGTTCCAGCCCCTTCCAGAGCACCCGGAAGTCATTGCGGATCGCTTCGAGGAACGCGTCCAGGGGGACTCCCTGGCGGGCCCGGCGCGACGCCACCTCCCGCGGCAGCGTCTGCAGGTCGGCGGGAAGCGGCAGGCCCGCCATCTGAAAGAGGAACATGTCCATGGTGTCGGCCGCGGTCTGGTAAACGTCCTCCGGGGGAACCAGGGCGTCGCCGTAGGAAATGGCGGAGAACCGGGCGAGGAAGTCTTTGACCAGCAAGTCCCGGTCCCGCCAGAGGCTCTCCAGCAGCTCGGTCCATTCCGGTTCCATGGGCCGCCCGGGCCGGAAGTCGCGGGGAGCGGCCGCGGCGGAACGGGCGTAGCCGCCGTCGTGTGTTGTCATGAGCCCACTTTATGCAAAAGCATAAATTTCGGCCAGAAAGCGGCGTTGGATGTCCATTGAGGGCAGCAATATTACAGCGTTGAATGGATTGGGAGCTTCACCTCCCGTACCAACCCGACCGTCAGCGCGGACCGGGGCCCACAGCAAAGAGGATTCATGCCCGTTGATCTCCTGATCCGCAACGCCCACATCCTGACCCAGGATGCCTCCCGCCCCACCGCGACCAGCCTGCTCATCCACGACGGTAAAATCCTCGACGTGGACCCGGACTCCGCCCTCGCCGGCTCCGCCGCACGGACCATCGACGCTGCCGGACTCACGGTTGTTCCCGGGTTCAACGATGTCCATGCGCACAGCGTGTGGTTCGGGCTGGGGCTGATGGAGGCCAATCTGGGAACGGTGCGCAGCCTGGCGGATGTGTACCGGATCATCGCCGACGCCGCGGACGGGCTGGCACCGGGCGACTGGGTGGTGGCTTCGGGCTTCAGCCCGCTGCTGATCGGCGGCCAGCAGCCGGACCGCGACCGGCTGGATGCAGCGGCCGGCGGGCGCCCGGTGTGGATCAAACACTCCTCCGGCCACGCCTGCACCCTCAACGGCGCGGCCCTGGATCTTGTCGCCGCGGGCGCCGACCTCAGCGCCCCGATCGACGGCGGCGCCGTCGTCGTCGATGACGACGGCATGCCCACCGGGCTGCTGGAGGAAAACGCGATGCGCCTGGTGCAGGAGATCTTGCTGCCCTACCCGCTGGAGACGATCGAACGGGCCCTGGACCTGGCCACTTCGCATTACCTTTCCGAAGGCATCACCAGCGTCACGGACGCCGGCGTCGCGGGCGGTTGGATCGGCTATTCGCCCCGCGAGTTCGCGGCCTACCAGAACGCCCGCGACCGGGGCCTGCTCAGCGTCCGGATGCAGCCGATGATGGTCATCGACGCCCTGCACGGAGTGCCCGGCCACGACGACGACCCGGCCTTCACGGGTCTGGACGGCGGCATCCGCACCGGGCTGGGCGACGACTGGCTCCGGCTGGGCCCGGTGAAGATCTTCAGCGACGGCTCGCTCCTGGGCAGCACTGCGTACATGACCGAGGACTATGTCGGCTGCTCCCACAACCACGGCTACCTGCAGATGGACGCGGAAAAGCTGCGCGAGTCGGCGCTGGGCGCCTACCGGGCCGGGTGGGCGGTCGCGATGCACGCCATCGGCGACCACGCGATCGACCATGCGATTGACATCATCACCGAGGCGCAGGAGAGCTACGGCCCGAACAGCCAGCCCAACCGGATCGAACATGGCGGCGTGGTCCGGCCCGACCAGCTGGACCGGATCGCCAAGGCCGGCATCGTGCTGGTCCCGCAGCCGCACTTCATCACCGAATTCGGCGACGGCATGGCCCGCCTGCTGGGTCCGAAGCGCACGGTGTGGTCCTATCCGGCCAAAAGCCTGCTGAGCCGCGGGCTGGTGCTGCCGGGCAGCTCGGACCGTCCCGTCTCCAACGGCCGGCCGCTGGACGTGATGCAGTCGTTCGTGGAGCGGCTGACCCCCTCCGGCACGGTCTACGGTCCGGCGGAACGAATCACCGCAGCCGAGGCGCTGGCGGCCTACACCACGGGTTCGGCCGCCGCGACCGGCACCGGGGACGTCAAGGGACGCCTGGCCGCCGGATACCTGGCGGATCTGGTGTTCCTCGACCAGGACCCGACCGCCATCGACCCGTCCCGGATCGGCGCCACCCGCGTCCTGGCCACCATGGTGGGCGGACAGGTCCGTTTCGGCGCAGACAATCTCCCGCCGCGGGCCCGCGGCGAAGACCTCGAGGCAGCATTGACAGGGAAGGAAACCCCATGAGCACCACCGACGAGCAGTTCCTTGCAGATTTCGCGACCATGTCCGGGTTCGGCGCGACCGCTGGCGGCGGCGTCGACCGGCAGGCCGGCACCGCCGCCGACCACGCCACCCGGTCGTGGTTCAGCCAGTGGCTGGCGCAGCACGGCTATGCCGAAACAGTGGACGAGGCAGGCAACCAGTTCGGCACCCTGGAGCTGGTGCCCGGCGCCCCCTACGTGCTGGTCGGCTCGCACCTGGACTCCCAGCCGTTGGCCGGCCGGTACGACGGGGCCTACGGCGTGCTCGCCGCGGCCCACGCCGGCAGCCGCGTCGCCGCCGAGGCCCGGGCCGGGAACCTGGACCCCGCCTACAACCTGGCCGTGGTGAACTGGTTCAACGAGGAAGGCAGCCGCTTCGCGCCCAGCATGATGGGCAGCGGCGTCTTCACCGGAAAGCTGACGCTGCACGACGCCCTCGCGACGGCGGACCCCGCGGGCACGACCGTCGCCGAGGCCCTGGCCGCAGGACACCGCGACGCCGACGCCGACGCCCCGGTCCTCGCTCAGGTGGCCCGCTACGCCGAAATCCACATCGAGCAGGGCCGGGAGCTGGAGGAGAGCGGCACACACGTGGGCATCGTGGACCGGACCTGGGCCGCGAGCAAGTACCGGGTGAGGGTGGACGGGGCGCAGTCGCATACCGGCGCGACCCGGATGGAGGACCGCCGTGACGCGCTCTACGGGGCCGCGCTGGTCATCGCCGCGGCCCGGGAACTGGCCGCGGAATTCGAACCCGGGCTGCTGCACACCTCGGTGTCCGAACTGTTCGTCTTGCCGAACTCGCCGGTGACGATCGCCCGGCAGGTCCTGATGAACCTGGATCTCCGCTCTCCGGACGAGTCCGTGCTGACCCTCGCGATGGAGCGGCTGAGCAAGCGGATCATCGACGCCGAGACCGATTCCCGCACGGACATCCACCTCACCCTCACGCACAACTGGGGGTTGTTGTCCTACCAGCCCGGCGGAGTGGCCCTTGGCAAGGCCAGCGCGGACAGCCTCGGCTACACCCACAAAGAGGTCATGACCGTCGCCGGGCACGATTCGACCAACCTGAAGGACGTCGTCCCGACCGTGATGTTGTTCGTCCCCAGCGTCGAGGGCATCTCCCATAACGAGGCCGAGTTCACCCGCGACGAGGACGCGCTGCGCGGCGTGGAACTGCTCACCGACGTCACCCGTCGTCTGGTGCGCGGCGAATTGGAAGAGAACTGACAGCACAGCCGCCTAAATGGGGGCCGCTATTCCACATGCCGCCGCCACCTGAACCTCAACCCCTGCCTCTCGGAACTCCTGCACCTGTCCCGGGTCCCGAGGCCGGGGCGGGGCATGGCCATCCATGTCCGCAGGTCAAAGCCGGGGTACCTGACCCGGCTCTCACCCGACGGCCAGCCGTAGAGGTAGCCGGACCTGTCTACGCTGTTGCGTCCCGGGAGTCGACGCCGACCCCCACCCAGAAGGAGAGCTCCGCGGCGTCGTGGATCTGTTGGCCCGGCACGCTGAGCCAGCCCCGGCCCATCGGCCGGTTCTTGCCCATGAGGGCCGGTACCCCGCCACGTTGCAGCAGCTCGTCGCGCCGGGCGGGATCGGTCCGTACGAGGAGGTCGCCGGTGCGGCCGGCGGCAACTGCCATCCGTTCATCCACCATGAACGATATGCCGCCGAACATGGGCACTTCGCGGACGTTGCCGGCCGGTCCCAGCAGGTCCCGGAGCCTTTGGGCGAGGTCCTCGCGCGGGCCTGGTCCGGCCGCCGTCACCGGCCACCCTTCGCGAGGTAGTCCTGACCGTCGTAGTGCAGGTCCAGGGTTGCGATCACGCCGCCGTGAAAGGTGAAAAACTCGGCAAACCGGACCCTGCCGGCGGGCATCTCGGCGTCGTACAGGACGGCGGACCCGAGCTCGCTATGCACCTCGCGGACCACGTCGATGCTTCGAACGGTCGCAATGAAGCCCTTCACGCCGTGGAGGAACCCGTCCGTGGCATTGAGAATGTGGCCCGCGAGGGAGCCGGTGAAATCGAGGTGGTCCGAGAGTAGTTCGCGGAGCCTCTGCCCCTCATCAAAGGCGTCGATTCCTGCGACAAGGACGCGGTAGTACTCCTGGAGTGTTGCCGGCGCGGACGCCGAGACGGTGCTGGCCACGGAGCTCTCCCTCGCTAGTACAAGTGTCTTCGAAGATGGCGTCCTGGCCTCCTATTGTCAAGGACGTCTGACGGTGACCGGGTCGCTTTGCCCATCGTGATTCGCTGCCGCGTTAGGTGCCGGCCACCAGCCCGCGCGCGGCATGCACCATCGGTGCGCCGGCCATTTCCACGATCCGCGCGCCGTCGTCGTACTGTCCACCCCGCCATCCCCAGGCGCACGCCGAGCACATTCGTTCCGGCGATGAAGGTGAAGACCCCGAACGCCCGGCCCGGGTCCATTAAGATGATCCCGCTGGCCATGGTGAGGGCGAAGTATCCCGGCGTGAGGGTCTGCACCCGCTGGTAGAAGCGGGAGCCGAAGAAATTCCGGCCGGCGATGACAGGGGTCATGGCACCAAGCTAAGGGCTTGCTGAATTCACCCTTGCGGCTCCTCGCACCCAACGTCGCGGAGCGCCAGCGCCGCCTGGACCAACGCGGCGTGGGTCAGGGCCTGGGGGTAGTTCCCGAGCAGGGCACCGGTGCCCGGGTCGGCTTCCTCGCTGAACAGGCCCAGCGGGCCCCCGACCACGAGCAGCGCTTCGAAGAGTTCCTCAGCTTCCGCGGTCCTTCCCGTGAGGGCGAGGGCCTGCGCCAGCCAGAAGGAGCAGGGCAGGAAGGCGCCCTCGTCCCCGGGCAGCCCGTCCTGGCCGGGCGGGTAGCGGTAGAGGAAGGGGTAGCCGGCGGACAGCTCCGCCCGGACGGCATCCACCGTGCCCCGGAGCCGCGCCGAGCCTGGCGACTCGAAACCGGTCACCGGCAGGATCAGCAGGGCCGAGTCCAGATTGCTGGAGCCATAGGACCGGGTGTACGTGTTCCTGGCCGGGTCGAATCCCCGGGCCCGGATGTCCGCGGCGAGGGCGCTTCTCGCGGTTTCCCAGCGGCGCCGGCGCCGCGTGCTGACCCGGTGGGTCTCGGCGATCCGCAGCGCCCGGTCCAGAGCCAGCCAGCCCATGACCTTGGAGTGCACGTGCTGCGCGGGGTCGTCGCGGATCTCCCAGATGCCGGCGTCCGGTTCCGGCCACCGCCGTGCCACGAGATCCGTGAAGCCCCGCATCGCCCGCCACGTTTCCGAATTGAGCCGGTGCCCCTGCGCCGCGAGGTTCCACGCTGCGTCCAGGACCCAGCCGTAGCCGTCGAGTTGGTGCTGGTGGGCGGCCCCGTTGCCCGTCCGCACCGGGGCGCTGCCCGCGTACCCCGGCCAGTTCGCCAGGGTGCGCTCGCGGGGGACATGCCCGCCGGTCAGCGTCAGTAGGGCCGGCAGCCGGGGCCGCTGCAGCCTGCTGGCATGCAGCAGCCAGTTCAGGAAGTTCAGGGCCTCCCCGTCCTTGCCCAGGGCGAGGAACGCGGCAATGCCGATGCTGGCGTCCCGCGGCCAGGCGAACCGGTAATCCCAGTTCCGGATCCCGCCGGGGTCCTCCGGCAGGGACGTGGTCGGGGCCGCCACCGGCGCGCCCGACGGCGAGTACGTCAGCAGCTTCAACGTCAGCAGGCTCCGCAGGACCGCCTCGCGGAACGGGACGTCCCCGCTGATGCCCGATGCCCAGTCCCGCCAGCGGGCTTCGTCCGCGTCCACCAGGTCCCACGCGGTCTCGGGGTCCACCCAGACCAGCGGCTCCGCGTAGGCCAAAGCGAGCACCAGCACCACGGGATGTCCGGGCACGACGGTGACTGCCGTCGTCGTCCCCGGTTCCACCCGCAGGCCGCCGCTACAGCCCAGCGACATGGCCAGGGCGCCCCAGTCGCAGACCAGGTGCTGCCCCTGCCGGATGCGCGGGCGGAGGTGGCGCTCGCCGAAGCGCGGGTCAAAGACGACGGCGGCCTGGGCCGGTGCGCCCGTCGCCTCCAGCCGCCGGATCAGGAGGGTGGTGGGCAGCAGCCGGCCGGATACCTCCGCGATCATCGCCTCGGTCAGGGTCAAGGTGCCGCCCTCCATGGCCCAGACTGTCTCGAGCGTCGCCGTGTGCGGGCGGTACCGTCGGATAATTCGTTCAGCGGGCAGGGCTGGGCCGGCGCGGAAGGTGCCGGCCTCCGGCCCGCCGAGAAGGGAGCCGAACACGGGGTCGCCGTCGAAGGTGGGGGCACAGAACCAGTCGATGCCGCCGTCGGCCGAGACCAGGGCGGCGGTGCGCGTGTCGCCGAGGAGCCCGTAGTCGGCGAGGGCGGGGGAGGGGGCCATGGCGTCCGTGGTGCTTCACCTTCTTTCGCTGGTTTGCTCAGTGCGCCGTGAGGAGCAGCCCGAGCAGCGAGCCGTAGACCAGGTGGGCTGCCACGGCCACCGCCGGCGTCTGGATCCCGTAGTTCAGGCCCAGCAGGCCGGGCGGTTCGAGGGCGGCGCGGCTGGCCGGACCGGCCCTGGTGCTGGCCATTCGGGGGTGAATGGCGGGCAGCAGCGGCAGGATAATGGTCAGGGCCACCATGACATGCAGGAGGCCCAGCAGCGCGCCGACCCACCAAGTGGCCCTGCCGAGCAGCGCGAAGACTGCCGCGTAGCCGAGGGCGAAGACCTGCCCAACGGCGAGGTGGATGAAGAATCCGGCGATCCGTGCCTTGTCCGGATCGGGCGTGACGAGGCTGCCCAGGACCAGGGGCAGGTCCAGCCGGGTCCAGCCGGCCATCTGGCAGGCGATCATCACCGCGGTCAGGGCGGTGGTGGCCAGCAGCCCGAACAGGGCCCAGCCTGGCCAGTCCATCTCAACCGCCCCGCTGGTTGCGGCGTGAGCATGCCGCTGGGGTTGTTTTCATGCCGGACCTTCTAAAGCTCGATTCCCTGATTTTTGAGTTGCGCCGGCGCGATGGGCAAGGTCCGTGGGTCGTCACGCTCGGGTTGGCCCTCAGCGGCGCCCCGCCTCCGGATACCGGCGGGGGATTCGTGGCGTAAAGCGCAAGGGCTTCCAGCCCGACGAGGACGAAGAGGATCCAGGCGACACCGCCGATCCGATACAGGGAGGCCCACGCCGCGGCCTTGGGCCAGAAAAGCGCCGACATGCCTCGATGATGGGCCGGAAACCGCCGTCGTTACAGGGCCGAACGCCCCCCGTGTCGTCCGGCGCGACTGCGGCCCCGGCACCGGCCGGGGGCAGGTGTCGGGGCCGCAGGGTGCGGCTGGGGTCCTGGCGGGCAGCCGGACCCGGGCTTAGGCGCGGGCCTTGGCCCCGGTGCCGCGGGTCAGGAGAACGGCGAGGGCGACCATGCCCAGGCCAAGCACCAGGTGGAGGATGTTGTCCGGGCCGTTCAGCGGGACGAAGTTTCCTGCTGATTCCTGGTCCACCACCAGGCCGTAGACCCAGAGGACCAGGTAGATGATTCCGCCGTAGAGCAGGAACGACTTGGCGCCGGTAGCGGTGCGGGCCAGCAGCAGGCCGGCCGCGCCGAAGAGCAGGTGGACGATGTTATGCAGGGCCGACACCTGGAACAGACCCAGCAGCATCGCATCGGAGTGGTGGCCGGCGAACTGCAGGGACTCGTAGTTGGTGGTGATTCCCGGGACGAAGCCCAGGACGCCGACCAGCAGGAAGACGGCGCCGACGGCGAGGCTGGCCTTCTGGACGGTGGTCCGGGCTGCGGTGCGGGTGTGGTTTGTGGTTGTCATGACTGGCTCCTTGAGTGCGGGTTGCGATGATGGGGCGGCCGTTGGCCGGCCGGTCCGGTGCTTATGCCAGCAATTCGGAGAACGCAGGGCGGCGGATTGCCCTGCGGCAATTTTTTGTCGACGCCGACGGTGGGCACTTCCTGATTCAGGGCCGGTCCCCGCGTCGTCGGCAGTGAACATTCGTGCAAGCCCCCAGGGCAGGCCTGTGCACAAGCGTCCGCTGCGAAACAGCTACTGAGCAGTAACTTTACTTCAAAGAAGGCTCGTCTACCCGTGCGGAACCGTCTCCGCTGGACGCCCCCGATGACGCGCACGTTTGTGCAGTCTCCGCCGTCTGGACCGCGGACCTGCCTACCATCTGAAGACCGTGGCGCCGATTCGACCGGCACGAAGGACCGGCAGCCGCGGCTGGTCCCACCCGCTGACACGCGAACAAAGAGGTCTCCATGTCATTGCTCACCAGAACCTTGTCCATCGCCGCCGCCGCGGTCCTCGCTGGCTCCCTCACCGTGGCTCCCGCTCAGGCCGGCACCCTTGATGTCGCCCCGCCCGGCGCCAACGACTGGACGTGCAAGCCCTCCGCCGAGCACCCCTATCCCGTCATCCTGGTGCCCGGGACCTTCGAAAGCATGGCCAAGAACTGGTCCACCCTCTCGCCCTACCTCAAGACCGCCGGGTACTGCGTGTTCGCCCTCAACTACGGCGAGACAAACGGCGTGTACGCCACCGCGCCGGTGGCCGAATCCGCGAAGGAACTGGCCCCGTTCGTGGACGCGGTACGTGCTGCCACCGGCGCCAAAAAGGTGGATCTGGTGGGCCACAGCCAGGGCGGCATGATGCCCCGCTACTACATGGGCTTCCTGGGCGGAGCTAAAAACGTCCATCAGCTGGTGGGGATCGCACCCTCCAACCACGGCACCAAGGGTGTGATCGTCCCGCCGCCGGGCTTCGTCCCGCCGCCGGACTACACCGCCTTGAGCTGTGCTTCCTGCGCCGACCAGCAGGCCGGATCTGCGTTTATGCGGCAGCTCAACTCCATCGGCGACACCGTTGCGGGACCGTCCTACACCGTCCTTTCCACGGTCTACGACGAAGTGGTCATTCCCTACAACAGCCAGTTCCTCAGCGGCCCGGCACGGCAGGTCACCAACATCACCATCCAGGACAAGTGTCCGGCCGACGTCTTCGAACACGATCAGACGCCGAACGACCCCGTGGTGCACCAGTTCGTGGCCCACGCCCTGGGAAAGGCCTCCGGCCCCGCCGATCCGACCTACCAGCCCAACTGCATCTAGTCGACTTCAGCGCCCCGGACAACAGTCGGGAGACTACGACGGCGGGACCCGCCAGATGGTGAGTCCCGCCGTCGGGCGTAGGCGGGCGTTGGCCCAGGGGGTCCGTCAGCTCCCGATTGCGGAAGAGCCGGGCAGGAGGTTTGCCCCAAGCGTTCTCGCGATGAAGTTCCCGTAGTGCTCGGCGCTCCAGCCGCGCCTGACCACCAGGCCCTCATACAGCTCGGCGGAGGTGCACGCGAACATGACGTCGGCTACCTCCGCTTCGGTCAGGGCCTTCCGCAAAAATCCTCTGGCGCGGACCTGCCTCGCGTTGTGCAGCATCCGGCTGTACCGCGCGTCCTCCACATCGCGGAGCAGCGCGGCCATGTCCGGATCCCCGCTCGCGGCGGCGTCTCGGATGAGAAGGAAGACGGGTGCTCCCAGCGGACTGACCTCGGCAGTAAACCGGCCGAACTGCTCCATGAGTTCACGGGCGTCAGTGACCGAGGTCTGCGCACGGTCCGACCGCTCCTCAGCGGGAGCGCCCCCGGCGCCGAGCAGGCTCTGCTCATAGATGGCCCGCACCAGCCCCGGCTTTCCGCCGAAGCCCTTGTACACGGACTCCTTCGAGACGCCGGCAGCCCGGGCAATCGCGGCAATGGTCGTCCGACCATAGCCCCCCGCCAGGAACAGCTCGCGAGACTGCGCAAGCACCCTCATCCGTGATTCCTCCGCCGCCTCCCGGCGGCGCTGTTTATCGTAGGCGCGAGAACGGGGGGCCCGACGATGCGGTTCGTTGACCTCGGGTCCCACGGGGCATAAACTCCTTGTAGAAGTTAATTACAGTTGACTGTATCAAAATTAGCGTACCAGCCTCTCCGCCTCCCGCGACGGATGTATTAAGGAGCAGACTATGGACGCCTCTGGAGCGGACCGCCTTCCCGAGGGGCCAGTACGGCGCATGGTGGCTGCCGCGAACCGTCACGACCTCGAGGAGATGGTGTCCCAGTTCGCCGAGGACTACACGAACACCACCCCCGTCCACCCGGCCCGCAGCTTCACGGGCTCCGCCCAGGTGCGGCAGAACTGGGCCGCGCTCTTCGCCGGGCTGCCGGACCTGAGGCTCACCGTGCAAGACGCAACGGCGGGCGCCGGCAACAAGGTCTGGATGGAATGGAGCAACCGGGGTACCCGGCCGGACGGATCGGTGACGGCGTCTGCGGGGGTGGCCATCTTCACCGTCCGCGACGACAGGATCGCTGCGGCGCACTTTTACCTCGAACCGGTGGAAAACGAGTCCGGTGACGTGAACGCCGCGGTCCGCACGGCTGTCCGCGGGGCAGCCGGGGGCGGTGACGGATCATGATCCTGGTGGTGGGCGGCACCGGCCGTCTCGGCCGCGCCCTGGTCCCCATGCTTGTGGCCGCCGGCCACCGGGTCCGCGTCATGGCACGCGGCGTTTCCACATCCCTCCCCGAGACGGCCGGCGGCGGCGTCGAGTTCCTGCATGGGGACCTCGCCTCCGAAACGGACTGCATGGAGGCGGTGGCCGGCTGCACGACGGCCGTGTTCGCGGCCTCGGGATTCGGCGTCACGGGCTCTGACCCACGCGCCGTTGACCGCGATGGTGCCATGCGGCTCGTCCGCGCGGCGGCGGCCGCGGGAGTCGAGCACGTGGTCATGATGTCCATGCACGGCGCCGCCCCCGATGGACCTATCGAGTACCTGCGCTGCAAGGCCGCAGCCGAGGAGACCGTCCGCACGTCCGGCATGGCCTGGACGGTCATCCGGATCGGGGCGCTCCTGGAACAGCGCCTCGAGACCATAACCGCCCCGCTCGAGTCCAAGGGCAAGGTGCTCGTATTCGGCTCCGGCTCTGCCCCCGTCACCTACACGTCGGAGCAGGACGCCGCCGCCGTCGTCCTCCGTGCGCTCTCGGACCCCGCGCTACGGAACCGCGTTTTCGAGTGGGGTACGCAGACGCTTACGGGCAACGAACTGGCCCAGGTTGTCCTTAGCCGTGCCGGCCATGGGAAGGTCAAGCGGATCCCGCCCGCCGCCGAACGCTTCCTGTCCATCGCAGCGAGGCCGTTCTCACCATTCCTTGCCCGGGTCGCAGGGGCCGCGATCTGGGAGGAAACGGGAGCTGCCGCCTTCCAGCCGGCACCCTCGCGGGCGGAGTTCCCCGACATTCCCGTCACAGGCCTGCAGCAAGTCCTCGAGAGTGCGGAGGCAGGATGTCAACGCTGAGGGGCCCCCGTCCCGGTAGTCGCCCCGGTAGGGGACCGTAAAGCCTCTCAGTGGTGGCCCTTCAGGATAGGCCGGCGGATGCGCGCGGTATAGGTGGGCAGTTGAACGCCGGCAGTGCCAGCCGGGTCCGGCAGTTCAGGTACTACGCGACCCCGGCCCTGACGACGGCCGTCTCCTCACTCGCGAGGGACGCCCTGGCGTCCTTCCGGTACCGCCGGTGCCCCACGAACGCCACCACCGACGCAATCAGCGCGGCAACGCCCAGCCCCATCCAGAGCCCCGCATGCAGGGCCGCGGAGCCGGCCAGGGCGCCCAGCAGGATCAGCACAATTGCCAGCGCCCGGCGGATCCAGTGGACGCCGGTGCCGCCGGCCAGGCGGGAATCGGCGGCCAGCCCGGTGATGGTGGACGTGACCACCACCGTGGTGATCTCGGCGACCTTGAGTTTCTTCGCCGTCGCGGCCTGGATCCCCATCAGCAGGGCCATCCCTGAGGTGGTGATGCTGCCGTAGAGCTCCTCGGCGTGCACCGGCGCCAGTGCCACAAACACCGTCAGGGCCCAGAGGCCCAGGGCCACGGTGAGGAAGTTCGCGGAGGTCCGGTGTGACCAGCCCTCGCCCGAGCGCCGCAGCACCCGCCCCGCCAGGGCGGCGCCCAGCATGAAGAAGGCCAGCGCCAGGGCCGGTCGCAGGACCGGCAGGCCGGTGCCGCCCACCACGGCCATGCCCAGCAGCACCACGTTGCCGGTCATATTGCCGGTAAACACCCGGTCCAGGCCGAGATAGCCCACCGCATCCACCACGCCGGTGGAGAACGTGAGCATCAGCATCAGAACCAGGTGGAGGCGGTCGGTACCGCCGGAAAACTTGGGTTTCACAGAAATATCTCCGATACATGCTTGAAACAAAAGTATACGAATGTAGGATCCATACACAGATTGTATTCAATACCGTAGTCGTCTTCGACCCGATGATTTGGATCCGTATGTCACCCTTGTTCCGTTCCACCGCCCCGCCGGTCACCGGCCGGCGCTACGCCCGGACTGCCGCCCTGTTCGGCGGCATCGCCCTGGTGGCCGTTGCCGCCACGGGCTGCCAGCCGATCCAGCCGCTGCCCGAAGCCGTCAACCGCACGGACGTGATGTCCGCCCCCATCGGCACCCAGCAGATCAAGGAGGGCGGGAACCTGGTGATGGCGCTCTCTGCCGAACCGGACCGCCTCGACCCGACAACGTCGTCGTCCCTCTACACCCGCTACGTCATGCAGACGATGTGCCAGAAGCTCTACGACATCGATGACCAGGGCGAGATCGTCCCGCAGCTGGCCACCGCGCTGCCGGAGGTCAGCGCGGACGGCCTGGCCGTCACCATTCCGGTCCGCACCGGCGCCACCTTCGCCGACGGCACCCCGTTCAATGCCGACGCCGCCCGGCTGACGATCGAGCGCGGCCTCACCCTGAAAGGCTCGGCCCGGAAAAGCGAACTGGGACCCATCGCCAGCGTCGAGACCCTGGACGAGACCACGCTGCGGATCAATTACAAGAAGCCCTTCGCCCCGATCACCGCCGCGCTCGCGGACCGGGCCGGCATGGTGCTTTCACCCAAAGCCGTGGCCGACGCCGGTGCCTCCTTCGGGGACCACCCCGTCTGTGTAGGTCCCTTCAAATTCGCCGAACGGGTGCCGCAGACCTCAATCAAGGTCGAACGCGACCCGCTCTACTACGACGCCACGAACGTCCACCTGGACACCATCACCTACCGGATCATGACGGACTCGAACATCCGGGCCGCGAACCTGCGCTCCGGCGACGTCCAGGTGGCCGACTCCATCTCCCCGCAGGATGTGGACGCCCTCTCCAAGGAGGACGACGTCGGCGTCCTCCAGGTGGGGTCCCTCGGTTACCAGGGACTGACCCTGAACCTGGGCAACACCGACGGTGTCGGCAAACCCCCGGGGGAGATCGACACCGCCCTGGCCAAGGACGCCAAGGTCCGGATGGCCCTCTCCATGTCCGTGGACCGGGCGGCCCTGGTGAACACCGTCTTCAACAACTGGTACGAACCGGCCTGCTCACCGATTGCGCCCTCCAGCCCCTTCGCCACGGACCTCAGCAGGGCCTGCCCGGAATTCAACCCGGAAAAGGCCAAAGCCCTCCTCCAGGAAGCCGGAGTGCAGACCCCGTACCCGGTGGAACTGCAGGTCAGCAACTCACCTGACACGCTGCGCTACGCCCAGGCCCTGCAGGCCGCGGTGGCGGACGCCGGCTTCGCCCTGACCATCCGGCCCGTGGAATACTCCACGCTGCTGGACGTGCAGACCCGCGGCGACTTTGCCGCCCTGCAGCTGGGCTGGTCCGGCCGCGTGGATCCGCACGGGAACATGTTCAACTTCCTCGCCACCGGCGCCGGCAACAACTACTCCGGCTACAGCAACCCGGCGGTGGACAAGCTCCTCGCCGCGGCCTCCGGCGCAACGGACCAGGCCGCCCGCGCGGAGCTCTACGGCCAGGTGGTGCAGCAGGTGCAGGCGGATAACCCGGTGATCTACCTCTACCGCGTCCGCAGCCTCACGGCCTACAGCACCGGGGTGGCCGGCATCGACACCTTCGCCGACGGCGTGGTCCACCTCAGCAACGCAGCCTTCGTGACGAAGAAGTAAGGACCTCCCATGACCCGCTATCTCTGGACCCGACTCTGGCAGTCCCTGGTCACTTTGGTCCTGGCCTCCCTGGTGATTTTCATCGGCATCCGGCAACTCCCCGGCGATCCCGCGATCGCCATGGCCGGGGAGGAGGCCAGCCCGGAACAGCTCGAGGCCGTCCGCTCCCAGCTGGGCCTGGACCAGCCCCTCCCGGCGCAGTACCTCAGCTTCATCGGCCGGCTCCTGCACGGGGACCTCGGCCAGTCCACCCGCACCGGCACCCCGGTCACGGACCTGATCGCCACCACGCTGCCCGTCACCCTCTGGCTCTCCGCCTACGCGATCGTGCTCGCCGTCGTCGCCGGCATCCTCCTGGGCGTCATCTCCGAACGGTTCCGCGGCCGCTGGCCCGAGTGGGTTTCGAACGCCGTCGCCCTGGTGGGACTCTCGGTGCCGAGCTTCTGGCTGGGCCTGCTCGCGATCCTCTACCTCGCCGTCAACCTCGGCTGGTTCCCCGCCTCCGGGTACGTGAACGTCCTGGAGGACCCGGTGCGGGGCCTGTACTACCTGACACTGCCGGCCATCATCCTGGGCACCGCGCTGGCAGCGGTGATTCTGCGGCAGACCCGCGCGTCGATGATCGAGACCATGAGCACCGACTATGTCCGGACCGCCAACGCGAAGGGCCTCAGCGGCGGCCGGGTGCTGTTCCGCTACGGGCTGCGCAACTCCCTGATTGTGGTGGTCACCATTGTGGGGCTGCAGCTGGGCGGGTTGATCTCCGGAGCCGTGGTCACGGAACGGATCTTCGCGCTGCCGGGCTTCGGCAAGCTCACCCTCGACGCCGTGTTCACCCGCGACTATCCCGTCATCCAGGCCGTGGTGCTCATCATCACCGTGAGCTACATCGTGATCAACCTCGCGGTGGACATCCTGTACTCGGTCATCAATCCGAAAATCCGAGTGGGAGTCAACTAAATGGCCATCACCGAAATCCGCCCCGCAGCGCTGGACTCAGCAGGACTGGGCTCCGCCCGCGGCCGCATCTGGAAATCACTGCGCCGCAACCCGCTGGGCCTCACCGGCGGCATCATGCTGGCCCTGGTGCTCATTGTGGCGCTCTTCGCGCCGCTCATTGCCCCCTACGATCCCGCGCAGGTGCACTTCAACACCCCGTTCCAGAAGCCCGGCACCGTCGGGTTCCTGCTCGGCACCGACGACCTGGGCCGGGACATCTTTTCCCGCCTGGTGTTCGGCGTCCGCGCCTCCCTGATCGTCGGGGTGCTCTCCGTCCTGCTCTCGGTCCTGGTGGGCGCCCCGCTGGGCCTGCTGGCGGGCTACTGGAAGTGGCTGGACGTCATCATCTCCCGCCTCACCGACGTGACACTGGCCTTCCCGTTCCTGATCATCGCCGTGGGCCTGGTGGCCATCAGCGGCCCCAGCCTGGCCAACGCGGCGGTAGCCCTGGGCATCGCCCACATCCCGGCCATGATCCGGGTGGTCCGCGGCGAAACCCTGCGGATCAAGGAAAGCGATTTTGTGCTGGCAGCCAAGACCATGGACGCCTCCGGCGGGCGGATCATCTTCCAGCACGTGCTGCCCAACACGGCGTCGGCCCTGATCGTGCAGGCTACGGTGATCATGCCGGTCGCCGTGATCGGTGAGGCCCTGCTGTCCTTCCTGGGCCTGGGCATCCAGCCGCCCTCACCTAGCCTGGGCATCATGCTCTCCGACGCCCAGCAGTACATCTTCCGCTCACCCACCGCCGCGATCATCCCGGGCATCGGCATCGCCGTCATCTGCCTGGCCTTCAACCTCTTCGGGGACGCCCTGCGTGACGCCCTGGACCCCACAGCCTCCAGCCGAAAGTAACCCCATGACCTACACCACCCCCGATTCCTTCACCACCCGTCCCACCCTGCAGGGGACCTTCGGAATGACCGCCTCCACCCACTGGCTCGCGACGGCGTCCGCGCAGGCCGTGCTGGAACGCGGCGGCAACGCCTTCGACGCCGCCGTCGCCGGAGCCTTTGTGCTGCACGTCGTGGAACCGCACCTGAACGGCCCGGGCGGGGACATGACCGGCGTCTTCGTCACCGCCGGCGCGCCCGCCGAACCCGTCGTGCTGATGGGCCAGGGCCCGGCCCCCGCCGCGGCCACGCGGGAACACTACCTGGCCGAAGGCCTGGAACTGGTGCCCGGCGCCGGCGGGCTGGCCGCCGCCGTTCCCGCCGCCGTCGACGCCTGGCTCCTCCTGCTCCGGGACCACGGCACCTGGGAACTGTCCGAGGTCCTGGCCTTCGCGATCGGGTACGCCCGGGACGGCCACCCGGTCCTGGACCGGGTAGGCAGCACCATCGCCTCCGTCAAGGAGCTCTTCACCGAGCACTGGCCGACGTCGGCCGCCCTCTGGATGCCGGAGGGCAGGATTCCGGCCGGCGGCGACCTCGTCAAAAACGGCGCCTACGCCGATGTCCTGGACCGGCTGATCGCCGCCGGCGGGTCCGCGGACGACGGCGGTGCCGGGTCCCGGGAATCCCGGATCGACGCCGCCCGGCGCGAATGGAGCGAAGGCTTCGTGGCGAAGGCCGCGGTGGAATTCCTGGCCACCCCGCACCGCCACTCCTCCGGCACGGACCACGCCGCGGTCATCACCGAGGCGGACTTCGCGGCCTGCAGCGCCTCCTACGACACCGCCACCACGCTGGAATTCCGCGGCCACACCATCGCCAAGACCGGCCCCTGGGGCCAGGGCCCGGCCCTGCTGCAGACCCTGGCCATCCTGGACGGCTACCCGGACGAGTACCTCGACCCCTCCACCGCCCTCGGCGCGCACACCATCCTGGAAGCGCAGAAGCTCGCCATCGCCGACCGCGAGGCGTACTACGGGGACGCTGCCGTGCCTCTGGACCACCTGCTGAGTCCGGAGTACGCCGCCGCCCGCCGCGACCTGATTACGGACCAGGCCTCGCACGAGTTCCGTCCGGGCACCGTCCCCGGCCACGAGCCGTTCGTTCCGCCGCTGCGCACCGAATACCTGCCGCCGTCGCACCCGGGCAAAGGCGAACCGTTGTTTGCCGGCGTCGGCGAACCCACGGTCATGCCCACCGGGGAAACCCGCGGAGACACCTGCCACATCGATGTGGTGGACCGGTGGGGGAACATGATCTCAGCGACCCCCTCCGGCGGCTGGCTGCAGTCCTCGCCCGCCATCCCCGAGCTGGGTTTCTGCCTCGGCTCCCGGCTGCAGATGACCTGGCTGGAAGACGGCGCCCCCTCCACCCTCACCGCAGGCAAGCGTCCGCGCACCACCCTGACCCCCACCCTGGTCCTCAAAGACGGCAAACCGGTCACCGCACTTGGATCGCCGGGCGGGGACCAGCAGGACCAGTGGCAGCTGCTCTACCTGCTCCGGACCCTGGTGGGCGGGTACTCGCCGCAGGAAGCCGTGGACGCGCCCGCGCTGCACACCACCTCCATCCCGGGATCCTTCTGGCCCCGGACCTGGACGCCCGGCGGCGCCGTCGTCGAGGACCGCCTCGGCGAGGACGTCATTGATGAGCTGGAACGCCGCGGCCACGTGGTGACCCGCGCCGGAGACTGGGCCCTGGGCCGGCTCTCCTGCGTGGTCTCCGATCCCGAAACCGGCGTGCTGAAGGCCGCCGCCAACCCCCGAGGAGCCCAGGGCTATGCAGCAGGACGCTAACAACAAGGACGCACCTCTGCTCTCCGTCCGGAACCTGGAGGTCAGCTACGGCGCCGCGCCGGTGTTGGAGAGCGTCAGCTTTGACCTTAAAAAGGGCGAGCGGGTGGCGATCGTGGGCCAGTCCGGTTCCGGTAAATCCACAGTGATCGGCGCCATCCTGGGTCTGCTCCCGGGCAGCGGCCGGATTTCCCGGGGCTCCATCCTGCTCGAGGACACGGATCTGGCGGATCTGAGCGGGAAGCAGATGCGCGGGATCCGCGGCACCCGGATCGGCCTGGTACCGCAGGACCCGATGTCCAACCTGAACCCCGCCATGAAGGTCGGCGCGCAAGTGGCGGACGCCCTCGTCAGCAACGGCCTGCGCGGCCGGGCGGCGGTGAAGCAGCGCGCCGTCGAACTCATGGCCGAAGCCGGGATTCCTGACGCCGGACGCCGGTACGGGCAGTACCCGCACGAATTCTCCGGCGGGATGCGCCAGCGGGTACTGATCGCAATCGCGCTCGCCGGTGAACCGGACCTGCTGATCGCCGACGAACCGACGTCGGCGCTGGACGTCACCGTGCAGCGGCAGATCCTGAACCACTTGCAGACCCTGGTGGACGCCCGCGGCACCTCACTGCTCTTCGTCACCCACGACCTCGGGCTGGCCGCGGACCGCACGGACCGGATCATCGTGATGGCGGACGGCCGGATCGTGGAGACGGGGACGCCGGAGGAAATCCTGTTCGACCCGCAGGAGGATTACACCGCGCGCCTGGTTGCCGCGGCACCGTCGGCCAGCCTGCTCCCCGGCGCCGGGCTGACCGCGGACCCACTGGCCAGCCGGGCACCCGAACCGGTGCTGACGGTGAGGAACCTGTCCAAGGTCTTCAAACTGCGCGGCCAGCGCGGCGGGGTGATCCAGGCGGTGGACGACGTCTCCTTCAGCGTCGAACGCGGCACCACCACCGCCGTCGTCGGCGAATCGGGCTCGGGCAAGAGCACGCTGGCGCGGATTGTGCTGGGACTCGAGACCGCCTCCGGGGGAGAGGCGCTCATCAACGGCGGCAGCCTCGCCACCACCAACGTCCGTGAGCGGCGGGCCCTGCGCCGGATCGTTCAACCGGTGTTCCAGGACCCCTACGGATCCCTGGATCCGACGTACTCGATTGAACGGTTGATCGACGAGCCGCTGCGGATTTTCGGCGTCGGGAACAAGGAAAGCCGGCGCCAGCGGGTGGGCGAACTTCTGGACCAGGTGGCCCTGCCGCGCACGGTGGCCCAGCGCCGGCCCAACGAACTCTCCGGCGGCCAGCGCCAGCGCGTGGCGATCGCCCGGGCGCTGGCACTCGAACCCGACGTTCTCATCTGCGACGAGGCCGTCTCGGCCCTCGACGTGCTGGTGCAGGAACAAATCCTGGATCTGCTGGGGGAACTGCAGGATAGGCTGGGCCTGAGCTACCTGTTCATCACCCATGATCTGGCCGTCGTCCGGCAGATCGCACACAATGTGGTGGTCATGAAAACCGGAAAAGTGGTGGAATCGGGCAGCGTGGACCAGGTCTTCCTGGCTCCGACCGCCGACTACACCCGAGAACTACTTGGAGCTATTCCTGGTGCAGCATTCGCTAGATAGCGCGGACACCGCCCCCCGCCAGCGCGTCCAGGACGAGATCCGCCGCGACATCATTTTCGGGATCCTCCCGGCGGGCAGCCGCATCACCGAAACGGCGTTGGCGCACAAGTACGGGATCTCCCGGGTGCCGGTCCGGGAGGCCCTGCGCGCCCTGGAAGTCGAGGGCTTCGTGGAATCCAAGCCCTTCGCCGGGTCCACGGTGTCCGCCATTCCGGTCGATGACGCGGACGATCTCTTCGCGATCCGGGAAGCACTGGAAGCAGCCACCGCGCGGCGGGCCGCCCGGAACGCGGCCGCGCAGTTTGCCGCCGGCGGCCCGGACCCGGCGTGGTGGAAAACCCGCAAGGACCTGGCTGTGCTGCTGGAAGAGGGGGATAAAGCGGTGGCCGACGGGCGGATTGATCTCCTGCCCGAGCTCAACATCCGCTTCCACCTCGGGATCGCGGACCTGAGCCGTAGTTCGTCCCTGACGGCGCTGCTCCGGCAGATTTCGGGGAAAATCGAGTGGCTGTACGCCTCCGACGTCGACAACCGGGGAAAAAGTTCCTGGCGCGAACACCGCACCATCATGGCGGCTATCGATGCGGGGAACGTGCTGGAGGCCGAGCAGGGCATGGCCGCGCATGTCCACAGCTCAAGGCTGGGGTACCTGACCCGGTTCTCACCCGACGGCGCACCCTCAGCGTAGCCGGACCTGCCGACGCTGTGGCGTCCCGGGAGTCGACGCCGACGCCCACCCAGAAGGGGAGTTCCCCGCCGTCGTGGATCTTTTCGCCGTCGTATCGGCGGCGGTCACCGGCCACCCTTCGCGAGGTAGTCCCGGCCGTCGTAGTGCAGGTCCAGGGTTGCGATCACGCCGCCGTGGAAGGTGAAGAATTCGGCGAACCGGACCCTGCCGGCGGGCATCTCGGCGTCGTACAGGACCGCGGACCCGTGCCCGCTGTGCACCTCGCGGACCACGTCGATGCTTCGAACGGTCGCAATGAAGCCCTTCACGCCGTGGAGGAACCCGTCCGTGGCATTAGGAATGTGGCCCGCGAGGCAGCCGGTGAAATCGAGGTGGTCCGAGAGTAGTTCGCGGAGCCTCTGCCCCTCATCAAAGGCGTCGATTCCTGCGACAAGGACGCGGTAGTACTCCTGGAGTGTTGCCGGCGCGGACGCCGAGACGGTGCTGGCCACGGAGTCCTCCCTCGCTGGTGAACGTGCTTTCGACGATGGAGTGTTGGCTATTTCTTGTCAAGTACTTCATTGCTCTCGGAGCCCAAGGGGCCCGCGGACTAGGATCCAGCTATGGGGACATCAGAGGACTTGTTCGATGGGCCGCCCGCGGAATTGCCGGCACCCATGCCGCGGCGTACGGCGCTATACCGGCCGGGGCCAGGCCCGGCCGTGGTCCGGCATGTGAGGGGTTATGCGCCCTTCGTTGACTTCTGCGCCGACCAGGGAGCCCGGCCCGGAGAACTGGCCGCCGACCCTGAACAGCTCATCCGGTTCCTGCGCACGTCCGGCCCGGAGATTGCGGGCGATGGCACGCTCGGCGAAGCGGCGGCCATCTTCGCCGGGAACACCATCGCCCGGATGCGGGCCGACGCGCAGTGGACCGCATACGAAGCGGCCCCTCCTCTGGTCGGAAACCGGAACAAACAGTTCGAGGTCGGCCGCCTGATCGATCGACTGTGCGACGCCGACGACGCTGCGGTCCAAGGGCTCGTGGCCGTGCTGCTGGACTGGGCCCGGGACGAGCCGGAGGAGCCACCGCAAATGCCGCCCCTCCCGGCACCCCCGAAGACCGGGCAACCGCGCTATGTCCGGCCGGCTCTTCCCACGGAGACCTACTACACCCGCAAGGGCGAGCTCATACCGTACGGCCGGCACTGGGGCGCCGGCGGGCCGGACCCGGACTCGTACAGCGTGGACAGCCACCCCGAGCGTTTCGCCGGCCTCCACGCCGTCGCCCGTGCCCTGATCGACCATCTCACGGCCGTGTACGACGTCGACGTCCAGGACGATCCGGTCCTCGCCGAGGAGTTGCTGATGCGGGGCGGGGAGGTACTGCAGGCGGTCAAGCTCACCCCTCGCGACTCCGGAGCGGCCTCCCTGACCTTTGTGTTGACCGGATATCCGGGAGTGATGGTGCACGCCGGGCTGCTCCACGACTTCCCGTTCCCGTCCTGCGGCTGCGATGCCTGTGACGAGACGGTTGAGACAGTGGCGGACCGGCTGGAGATGCTGGTGCTCACGGTCGCGGCCGGCGGCTACAGCGAACGGTATCCGGTGGGCCGCAAACGCTGGAGCGAATACGCTTTGACCGCATGGGACGGCTCCGGCTCCGAAAGCGGCCGCGGCGAACCGGGCCCCTTAACCGCCGCCCGGCTTCACGATGCTGAGCTCCGGTTGCGGGAGGCGGCCGGCGGATGGAGTGCCTGGCCGCTGCGCAGGAACTGACGGGCGCTTCGTGCGGCCTGTCCGAACGCCCAACCAGCGGAACTAGCCTTTCTTTCGGGCCCCCAGAATGCAGAACTCGTTGCCTTCCGGATCCTCAAGTACAGTCCACGGCTGCTCACCTTGACCAACATCGACTCTGCGGGCACCAAGGGAAACCATCCGCTCGACCTCGGCCGCTGGATTCTCCGGGCGAAAATCGAGGTGCAGACGATTCTTCGTCACCTTCGAATCCGCCACCGGCACAAAGACCAACCCTGGCAACCGGTCCGGTGCAGAGCGAATTTCGAACTCATCGTCAGCTTCGAAGGTCACAACCCAACCCAGAGCATTCGCCCACCACCGTCCGAGTTCGGCCGGCCGCGCCGAGTCAACAACTACCTGTTCCCATTCAAGACTCATGCGTTCCACCCTAATGAGCCGGACCGCGGCCCGGTCAAGAATCCCTGAGCGTGCACTGGCAGCCCTGGCCGCCATGGTCCGCCCTGATGGCGCAACGGCTTGCCGGTGAGGGCAAATCCGCACCTTCCGGGATTAGTCAGGACGTTGTAGGTACTCTGTGGGAATGTCAGCCGCACTCGTCATCAAGCTTTTGATCATTGTGTTCGTTTCCGTCGCCCTCGCAGGGGGCGTCTGGTGGATGCGTAAGCACCCCAACCGCTCCAAGAAATACCCCGAACAGCTTCGCATGCCCAAGATCGTGCCGATTGTCGGCTGGCTTTTCCTCGGCGTGGGTCTTCTTATGGGACTGGTCGCCTTCTCTCTGGATGACGCCCGCGACCCCGTAGGGTTCCGCATTGCTTCCGCCGCCATTGTTCTGGGTGGGCTGGTGTTCCTGATCATGTACCACAACTGGTATGTGGCCCCGCGGGCCGACGAGGTGGCTTTCCGCGGCCTGCTCGGCAAGGAACACGTACTTCCGTACCATGACATCGCCGAATACCGGCGGCTGGAGATGAACCGACAGCCGCTCTTGACAATCAAGTCCATCCACGGCGTGAAGCTCAGCCTGAACACCAGAATCTATGACATGACCCCCCTGCTGCGGGCCATCGATTTCCACCAGGCCACCGGCCGCTGGCCCGGACGAGGCGAACTGACTCCGGCACAATTCGGCGCGGACCAGTTCCGTAAGTGATCGACCGGTTCACGTCGATGGAGGAGCCCCAAAGGTTGTGGCGCGGACCGGACACAAAGCGCTAACCGAAGCCCCCGACGTCGTACTCCGAACGCCGCGGGGAGGCGTGGACCCCAAACCAAATGTAACGAACTGGTAACATTGAGTGGATGCGCTCCAAGTCAGGTCAAACCCGAGTCACGCAACTGGATGGCCTCCGGGGCATCGCAGCCCTGGTGGTGGTTGCCTGCCACATCCTCTCCACCCTGCCGGGAATCGGCAGCGTTGTGGAAGGCGACCGTTCCGCAGGACTCTCCACAGCGGGGGAGTGGGCGGTCTTCTCGCCGCTGCACATCCTCTGGAACGGCACCCCGGCGGTGCACGTCTTTTTCGTGCTCTCCGGCTTCGTCCTGGTCCTGCCATTCACCCGGCCAGGAGCCAAGGGCTGGGGGCAGTACTACGCCAAGCGCTTCTTCCGCCTCTACGTGCCGGCCTGGGCGTCCCTGGTGGTGGCGGTGGCGCTGATTCTGCTCATTCCCCGCACGGCGTCGCCCCTGCAGAGCCCGTGGGCGGACATGTATGTGGTTGATCCCACGGTGGGGCAGGTGCTCAAGGACGCGTCGCTGATGCTGAACGCCAGCACCATCAACACTCCGTTGTGGTCGCTCAAATGGGAGGTGGCATTCTCGCTCCTGCTCCCCGCCTATGTATTTCTCGCCCTCCGCTGGCGGCGGTTCTGGTCCCTGAAAATCGGCGTGGCGCTGCTGCTGGCTTTTGTGGGAGCGGTACAGGACATTGAGTGGCTGTCCTATCTTCCGATCTTCGCCATCGGCGCCGTCCTCGGTGTCGAGCGGGCGCGCATCGGTGAGCTGACCCGGCGCTGGCCCCGCTTTGTCTGGTTCTTCGTGGCCGCGGCAGGCTTGTTCCTGGCCAACGCGGAATGGATCAGCCCCGAGAAGCCGATCACCGGCGTCCGCGCCGTCGTGACCGTTGGTGCGATGCTGCTGGTCCTGCTGTTTGTGTTCTGTGCATCGGCTGCCCGCCTCGGCAATACTGCCGTCGCGCAGTGGCTGGGACGCGTCTCCTTCAGCCTTTACCTGGTGCACCTGCCGATCATCCTGGCCGGCGTCACCTTGCTGCGATCGGTCTCGCTTCCGCTGGCGCTCGCGGTCTCGGTGGCCGCCTCGCTGGTGATCGCCGAGCTGTTCTTCCGCTACGTGGAGCAGCCCTCCCACCGGCTGTCGATGGCCGCGGGCCGGGCCGTGGGCCGCCGGAGCCGCCGCGACGCCGCCCCGGCGAGCGCAGTCACCGCCGCCCCGGCGGTCACGGCCGCACCGGCGAGCGCAGTCACCGCCGCACCGGCGGGCCCGGCCACTCCGCACCACACAGTGCCGTCCGCGGCTGTCCCGACGCGCACGCCCGTGGGGGCCAGCCGTCAGTAGGCCCCGGCTCCGGCCTCGGCGACCTCCTGGTCTTGTTCAGTGGTTCCGGTGGACACCCCGATCACGCCCATGATCCGGCCGTCGCGCACCAGCGGGATGCCGCCGGGGAAAACCACCAACCGCCCGCCGTGGGCGTCGCTCAGCCCGTGAATGGGCCCGTGCGGCCGGGTGGCTTCCTGCAGATCGCCGGTCTCGCACTGGAAGGCAATGGACGTGTAGGCCTTGTTGATCGCGATGGTGATGGAGCCGATCGGTGGGAGTAGTGCGCCCACTCAAACACGCCACCGTTAGCCAACCTAGGAAGTTTCCCGTGGGTGTTGTGCCCCTGAAGGAAATAGTTGATTCGGCCTTCAACGCCCGCTACGGCGTGCCGGCGTTGCGGTGAATGCAACGGGTCTGGGCGGGACGCGGCCGGAAAGAAGAGGGATTATCAGGTGGTGAGAACGAGCCGGCGGGCCGCACACGGCTGCGGCCCGCCGGATGGTGCGGCCTCAGGCGGCCTGGTTGAAGCGGACCATGTTCCCGGACGGGTCGCGGAACGCGCAGTCGCGCGGGCCCCACGGCTGGACGATGGGTTCCTGAAGGACCTCCGCGCCGGAAGCCCGGACCTTCTCGAACGTGGCGTCCAAATCGTCGGTGCGGAACACGAGGATGGGGAGGGCGCCCTTGACGAGCAGCTGCTGGAGGGCGTCGCCGTCGTCCTGGGAGCGGCCGGCGTGCGGAACGGACAGCACCAGCTCCAGATCGGGTTGGGCCGCGCTGCCCAGCGTGACCCAGCGCTGCCCGTCCGAGCCGACGTCGTTGCGGACTTCCAGGCCGAGCACGTCCCGGTAAAACGCGAGCGATTCGTCGAGATCGTTGACGGTAATTTGTGAATACTGCAGTGAAATGTTCATGTCTTCCACGCTAGGCCAGGGGCTGCGGGGGCGCTTCTTCAATCCTGCTCGGTTTGCGTTCGGGCCGCGTGCGCAGCTTCGCGATGCACGAGGGCATGACCTTCACCCCGTGGTGCTGCCGGGACCGGTACTCGCTCGGCGGCATCCCGACGATTTCCGTGAAGCGTGAGCTGAACGATCCCAGCGAGGTGCAGCCCACTTCCATGCAGGCGTCCGTCACGCTGGCGCCGGCCCGCAGCAGCGCCATGGCGCGTTCGATCCGCCGGGTCATGAGGTAGTTGTAGGGCGTCTCGCCGTACGCGGCCTTGAACTGGCGGGAGAAGTGCGCCGGGGACATGAGGGCGCCGGCGGCCATGGTGGGCACATCGAGCGGCCGGGCGTAGTCGCGGTCGATCAGGTCCCGGGCCCGGCGCAGATGCGCCAGGTTGGCCAACTCCTGCGGTGTCATGCCGCCAGTCTAGAACCGGACAGGGTCCACGGGGAGCCCGAAAGGACCGGCCGCCGGCACCCTGCCAGCCGCGGTGGTAATTCGTCCCGGAAATCTCCTGTAGGGTTGATCCTGTTGTTGTGTTTATGCAGTTCGTAGTTCAGGCAGTACGCAAGGTTGCAAGACCTTGTTCTTCTGAAGCAGCGGTTTTGAGCACCCCACACCGGAGGACCCGAAAGTCGGGATTTTTCCTCTACCTTCACGAAGGACAAAAAATAATGGCTACTGGTACCGTCAAATGGTTTAACGCTGAAAAGGGCTTCGGCTTCATTTCCCCCGATGACTCCTCACAGGACGTCTTCGCACACTACTCCGCGATCGCCTCTTCCGGCTTCCGCTCACTCGAAGAGAACCAGAAGGTCTCCTTCGAAACCGAGCAGGGCCCCAAGGGTCCCCAGGCCGTAAACATCCAGGCTCTCTAAGACTTAGCTTTCAGCTAACTCTTCTGAGTACGGAACCTTACAGGTTTCGAGCAGGGTCCGTCTTTGACGGGCCCTGCTCTTGTTTAACCCGGGTCCGCTGGTTCAACCAGCTCTCAGCCCGCGGCGTTGTAGTCGAAATACACTGTGGCCGGCGGAGGGCCCTGCAGCATCTCGGCCGTCAGCCCGTGCAGGGTGACCAGATTCTTCCGGAACCAGACGTCGTAGGGATCTTCCGACGTCGCGATGGACCGGAAAGCCTCGGCCAGGTTGTCGGCCTCATGGAACAGGCAGACGAAGTCCCCCTGCGGCGTCTGCATAAGGCTGGCGACCTCACGGGTGACGCCCATGCGTTTTCTCGAACGTGCATGGTCCTCTCCCCGCGGGCCGCTCATCTCCGCGTCGAGCGCCTTCCATTCCTCAAGTTTTCCGGGCAGGATGGGTGCGAACCAGGTAATGCATTCCATGACAGATTTCCTTCCACGCAGTAGTGCGCACGGTGGCAATTCCATCGGTACAGCTGCATGGTAGTCCCGCGGGCGGTGCCGGGACAGGGCTCCGGGAAACGGAACCGTACGCGTTCCTGCAGTCAACAATGCGCTGACCGCAGCGGATCCCTGCAGGCACGCCCCAGTTCCGGCAACCGAGAAAAGGGGCCGTGCCGCTCCCGTGCGTCGCCGAGATATCTCTGGACACCCGCTCCCACGCGGGAGCATCCTGAACGTGTGCGCACTGGGTGCGGCAAGCGGCAATGGTGCGTAAAGCGGCAGCAGAGCGGGGGAGCCGGGCTCCGCTTGCAGCAACTGGGGCCGTCCGCGCACTCTGCGGGCGGTGGCCCCGTATCAGGGCGCGGACACAATCGGCGAGGGAAGCGGGCATCACATCATGGACGAAACATCCGATCCGCGGCATCGACTGTCCGCCCGTATCGAGGAAAAGCAATTGGCCGTCCGCACCTATCTGAGCAGACAGCGGCCCCGGCGCGTCCGACTGGCCAACATCAGCATTGTCGGCAGCGCATTGGCCGCAGCACTCACGGCCGGTCCCGCCGTCGGCGGCACGGGATTCACCAACGGCGTGGCCGAGCTCTTCAACCTGAGCGATGATTCGCTGGTGTGGCGCGTACTGTGCCTGCTCGCGGTGATTCTCTCCATCGCCGCGGCGCTGTCCACGAATTTTGCCACGTCCCATTCGCTGGCGGACCGGGTGAGCGCGGCCGAGACCTGCAGCGCACAGCTGGAGGGGCTGCAGGTCGCGTTGACCTTCGGGCACATCGAGATCGAAGAGGCGGTCAAGCTGTATCAGCAGTACACCACCCAGGTGGCGTTTGTAGAGGCGCTACCGGCGCGCTGACGTACGGCCGCCTTCGAAATCTGCAACAATTCTGAAGGCGCGCAGCGGTTCGCCGCGCCGTCTTCTCCTCTGACGAAACAGGCTTTGCGGCCGTGGAAGGTACATCACATGCCAATGTGGGCGCAGGCCATGCTCTGGGGAACCCTGGCAGGCGGAGCCCTGGTTCTGGGTTCCTGGCTGTCCTGGCAATGGACCATTCCGAAGAAGCTGGTCTCCTCGATCATGGCTTTCGGCGCCGGCGTGCTCATCTCCGCCCTCGCCTTCGAATTGGTGGACGAAGCCGTCAAGGGCGGCGGGCTCTGGCCTACCGCCGCAGGGTTCCTGGCCGGGGCGGTGGTGTACGTCGGCGCCAACA
This sequence comes from Arthrobacter sp. MP_M4, assembly GCF_035984855.1. Classification (NCBI taxonomy): domain Bacteria; kingdom Bacillati; phylum Actinomycetota; class Actinomycetes; order Micrococcales; family Micrococcaceae; genus Arthrobacter; species Arthrobacter sp. MP_M4. The sequence goes on along the minus strand of NZ_JAXCHX010000029.1, from coordinate 2,715 downwards.
CGCTGTTGGCGCGGGCCGGGGCCAAACACCGGAAGCGGTCAGGGGGCAAGCAGCCCTCCGAGAAGGACAGCCCCGGCAGCGGCACGGCGATCGCCGTCGGCGCCCTCCTGGACGGCATCCCGGAATCCGTAGTCCTTGGCCTCGGGCTTGTCACCGCCGGAACCGTCAGCCCGGCCATGCTGGCGGCCGTGTTCATTTCCAACGTCCCTGAGGGACTTTCCAGCACCGCCGGCATGAAGAAGGCCGGCCGCAGCGCGACGTACGTCTTCGGTGTCTGGACCGGCATCGCCCTGCTTTGCGGTCTGGCCTCGCTCCTTGGCTTCACCGCACTGGAAGCCGCCCCCGACGAAGCGGTGGCCTTCATCACGGCGGTGGCGGCCGGCGCGATCCTGGCCATGCTGGCTGACACGATGATTCCCGAGGCGTTCGAGGAGCACCACAACCTCACCGGGCTGGTGGCCGCCGTCGGCTTCCTGAGCGCCTTTACCATCCACACCCTCGGGTGATAAGTGGCGCCACCGGGGCGCGGAACCCGCCCCACGATGGCGGGTCCACGACAGCGGGCCCTTCCCGGCGGCTGGAAAGCCGTCCCGGAAGAGCCCGCGTGGTGTTGGTCCGCGTGGTGTTGGATTGCATTGGACACCGGCGCGGGAACGAGACCTAAGGCGTAGGCATACCGCCATTGACGTTGAGGGTCTCACCAATCACATAGCTGGACTCCGCAGAGGCGAGGAACACGTAGGCCGGTGCCAATTCAGCCGGCTGGCCGGCGCGGCCCAGCGGGGTTTCCTTGCCGAACTCCGGCAGATCCTCGGTCAGCTGACCGCCACTGGGCTGCAGCGGCGTCCAGATGGGGCCGGGAGCCACCGCATTGACGCGGATGCCCTGCGGTGCGAGCTGCTGGGCCAGTCCCTTGGTGAAGTTGTTGATCGCGCCCTTGGTGGAGGCGTAGTCCACCAGGGTTTCCGAGGGGCTGTACGCCTGGATGGACGTGGTGTTGATGATGGCCGATCCTGCCGGGAGGTGGGGGATGGCCTCTTTGGTCAACCAGAACATGGCGTACACGTTGGTCTTGTAAGTGTGGTCAAACTCGACGTCGGTGATGTCGCCAAGCGCCTTCTGCGCCACCTGCTTGCCGGCGTTGTTGACCAGGATGTCCAGCCCGCCGAGCTCCCGCACGGCAGTTTCGACGAGGTCCCGGCACACAGCGGAGTCCTTGAGGTCGCCCGGCACCTTGACCGCCTTGCGGCCGGCCTTTTCAATCAGGTTGGCGATGCGGGCTGCGTCCTCTTCCTCTTCGGGGAGGTAAGACATGACGACGTCGGCCCCTTCGCGGGCGAAGGCGATGGCCGTCGCGGCGCCGATGCCGGAATCCGCGCCGGTGATGAGCGCCTTGCGGCCTTCCAGCCGGCCGGTGCCGCGGTAGGTGTCTTCGCCGAGGTCCGCCTTGGGCGTCATCTTGACGTCGAGGCCGGGCTCGGGCTGGGTCTGCTCGGGCGGTTCGATCTGCTCGTAGGCCGTTACCGGGTTCTTGAACGTGTACTGGTCAGTCATGATGTTCCTCCGGATGGTTCGGTATCGGTGTCCGGCGTTCCGTTGCCGGCGCCGCACACATGCTAAGCATGCTTAGCTTCCACCCTAGTCAGGGGGAGGGTTCCGGCGCAACGGGACGGACTGGGCGCCTGCATCTACTTATCGCCGGAACGCGAACATCCAATGCGCCGGCCCTGGCCTGGTTGGGCTGGGGAAACGCCTCTGACTGAAACCGCCTCCGCGCGGGCGGCGATTGACGCCTTCGTCCGGTTCGTTCGCTGGTTACTCAACTGGGCCAGCGGCGACGCATTGCAGTTAACCCACAGCTGCTATATCGAAGCTGCCGTCGCTCGCTAGACCGTCCCGACCTTGAATGGTGCCGCCGTTAGCCAGCCACGAGGACTCAACGTGGCCGTGCACCGCAGCAGGAACGTCCGAAGCTCATGGTTGCCAGATTCAGCGCGAAGGCGCCTCTGACCATGGCCCGAAGCGCCTTCGCATAGCAAAGGGAGGTCAGGGGCCGAGCAACGCGCAGCCGTCAGTTACCCTGCCCGGACCGGAGAACAGCCGCTTTTCCGTTCCATCTGGATTGAGGGCGTAGTAGACATTGCCCGTGGTGAGAAAGAGGCCCTCCAGATGCTTGCCGGTGACTTCGGGAACGATGATGAGGTTCCTTCCGGTCGACCTGATCTCCTGACTGCCGTCGAGCAGGACCTGTATATGAGTTGACCCGGTGATGACGTAACTGACTGTCTTCCCGGAAGGACCGGTCAGGGTAATCGTGGCACCCGGAGAGATTCCAATAAAGCGGTCGCCGGGCAGGCCGATGAGTTTTGACTTACCTGAGAGTTGGCCCGTGACGTCGAAACCCGGGCAGGCGGACTTCAGTACCTCCTGCAGGCTGAATGGTTCGGCCGGGCTCGGGGTTGGCTTGTTTGGATGGGGAACAGCTCGAAGCCGTGCGGCGGCGGGGAAGGCGTGCCGCCTGGTGTGAGTCAGTTCACGGAGGTCATATTTCCGGAAGTGGACGTGGCGCGCGGGTTCTAGCTGGCTGCTTCGGCGCCGTTCCGGGGGTTTTGGGGGTGTGGGAGGGCGCGGGGGGTGGATTTGTGGTTGGTCGTGGGGGTGTGTATTGTTGTTCGAGTCGCCGCCGCTGTTGCGGAGAGTGCGACCGACCCCCTT
>NZ_JAXCHX010000028.1:0-49591 GCF_035984855.1 Arthrobacter sp. MP_M4 | reverse complement strand
GGAGGCGGCCAATGCGCGTTCGCTCCTCACCGCCTCGGCTGAGCCCTACACCGCGGCCAAACGCGCGCTGGCCCGGATCTACGGGCAATGGTAATCAACACCTCCAGCCAACTCGCCTCGGTGCCCAAGCTTGAGAACGTCACTATTGGTCCCGAGTCCGATCTGAAAGAAGCACACCTCCCATGACTCCACACAGCACCCTCGTCATCGTTGCACACCCCGTCTAAAAAACTCGCGGATCACCGCCCAGCTTTCCGCCGCCGTCAAGGACTTGGAACACGTCACGGTCCATGAACTCTCCGCCGCCTACCCGGACCGGCGTGTCGACGCAATCCGGGAGCAGGAGCTATTGCGTCGGCATGACACGATCGTGTTGCAGTTCCCCTAGCATTGGTACTCCGTCCCCGGCATGCTGAAGGAATGGATGGACCAGGTCCTCACATATGGTTTCGCTTACGGTGCCGGCGGCGATGCTTTGCAGGGCAAGCGGCTGCATCTGGTCATCTCTACCGGCGTCCCCTGAGCCGTCGTACACGCCCTCGGGGCACAACCGCTTCACCATGGCCGAGCTGCTGCGCCCGCTGGAAGTCACCGCACACCTCTGCGGCCTCGACCTGGCGGAGCCTCTGGTCCTGCACTCGGCGTACCGGGTAACGCCAGATGAACTAGCGGCCCACGCAGCGCGCTACCGCGAGCTACTCTCCGACGTGCCCGCCAACGCCGGACCCTGATCTGCTCGTGGATCAGACGAAAATGCCGCCCAGGACTAGTGGAATGATGTGAGCACCAACGCCTGACCGCCCCGGACATCCGACTTTCCTGCGCCTGGCGGAGGCAGATCGGCCGGTTCCGGGCGGAGGAGTATTGGGCACGGGTCGAGGCGGTGGGCCGGAATCCGGTCGACTACCAACTGGCCGCCGGCGTTGTGTGGGCGCTGCCTGCACGTCGCGCGCACTTGCTCGACGGGACGCTGGAGGAACTTCGCAACACGTGACCACACGGCGCTCTGGCCACATGACAGGAGGCGTGCTGGTGAGGGGAAAATCCCGGTTCGAAGCGCCGTTTCTCCGGGCGGGTCTTAGTACCGGATATCCTTCAGGTCAAAGAACTCTCTGCGGTATTCAGTGGGTGTGATGCCGATCGTCCGCATGAAGTGATGCCGTAGCAGCGGAGCCGCGCCGAAACCAGACTCAGAGGCGACATCTTCCACCGACATGCGAGTCTCCTCGAGCAGTTCCTGGGCCCGTGCAACTCGCTGACGGATAAGCCACAAATGTGGTGCGCAGCCCATCTCCGCCGCGAATCGGCGGCCGAAGGTCCTTTCGGGCATGCCGGCGACGCGCGCCATTTCAGAGACTGTCATGCTGTGCTTGATATTCTCGGTGATCCAGTCAAGCGTGGGCTGCAGGCTTCTTTCGGAACGGGCAATGGCTGGCCTTTCGATGAACTGCTTCTGTCCGCCGTCCCGATGCGGTGATACGACCATGCGTCTGGCGATCCGGTTGGCGACGGCGGTGCCAAGCTCTTTTCGCACCAAGTGCAGGCAGGCATCGATTCCTGCGGCCGTGCCGGCACTGCTGAGTATTGTGCCGTCGTGGGAGTAGAGAATATCGGGATCAACTCGCACATCGGGGTAATCGCTGGCTAGCCGATCGGCGTAACGCCAATGCGTGGCCACAGTGCGGCCGTCAAGAAGACCCGCCGCCGCCAGGGCGAAGGCCCCGGAACAAAGTGACATCACATAGGCGCCGCGACCGGCCGCGTCCCGCAGCACGTTCAGGATGGCCTCACTTGGCGGCGCTATCAGCGAGGACGAGGGAACTGCGACCAGGTCAGCGTCCGCGGCATCGGCCAGCGCGCCGGTCGCGGTGACGAAGGCACCTGCCCCCGCCGACAGAGGCTCCTCCGGTGTTTCGGCACACACCAAGTATTCGAATCTTGGTACGCCATCGGCAGAACGGTCGACGCCAAATACCTCCGCCACAACGCCCAACTCAAACAAAGACACCGGTGGTTGCAGGATGACCGCTATCTTCTTCAGCACCTCACCATCATATGGCCGGATTTTGTCCATAAACAGCGTTTACGCCACTGTCGCTGAAGAGCTTGACGCTGGAGTATTGCTAGCATGACTACTCAACCAGCCGCCAGCCCGACCATGATGTACGGGCACGCCGGCCCCATGACTGCCTGGACCACCCAAGGTGACGGGATCGACAAGATCTCACCACGCCAACTGCCGATACCGACACCCGGCCCTGGGGAAGTGCTCGTGAAGATCGCGGCGCTGTCCCTTAACTATCGGGACCTGTTGGTCATTGGCGGTAAGGGTGGTTGGAAGCCGGCCCACCGTGTGGTGCCAGTTTCCGACGCGGTGGGCACGGTTGTCGAAGTCGGCGAGGGCACAGACCGATTCGCCGTCGGGGACCGAGTCTCGGCGATATTCCTACCCAAGTGGCAGTCCGGACCGCTCACGCGTGAGACGTACGTGACCCCTATAGGCGGCCCGGCTAACCGCGGCATGCTTGCCGAATACGTCACGATCGATCAGGACGAGGCCGTGAGCGCACCACGCACCCTCGACGACGAGCACGCCGCAACGCTGCCGGTCGCTGCCCTTACCGCCTGGCACGCCGTCGTGCGCCGCGGACGCATCCAGCCAGGCCAAACGGTTCTCATTCACGGCACCGGCGGCGTTTCGTTGTTCGCGCTGCAGTTCGCTCTTGCACTTGGAGCGGTCCCCATCATCACCTCCAGCAGCGACGAAAAAATCCGCAAATTGCACGCGCTGGGTTCCCTCAAAGCGATCAACTACCGGAAGACTCCCGATGTGGCCTCGGAAGTCCTCAGACTTACTGGCGGGGAGGGCGTTGACCACGTCATCGAGACGATTGGCGGCGAGAACTTGAACCACTCCCTGGGGGCCGTGAAAATCGGGGGAGCCATCGCCTTCATCGGGCTCATCGCCGGTTTGGCGGCGCTTATCAACACCTACGAGTTCGTCAGCAAAAACGTGACAATTCATGGCGTCGAAACCGGATCGCGTGAAATGTACGAGGAAATGGGTGCGTTCATCGACGAACACTCCATCCGCCCCTTGGTCGACTCGACATACACAGCCGACAAGATCCACGAGGCACTCCAGCACCTGGAAGATGGCCGGCACTTCGGCAAGATCGTGATCTCAATGCCGCCTTCCCCGCTGCCCGGGTGACTCCTGGCCGACGCTCACGCCACGCTCACGCCGCGCTCACCTTCGAGGCAGGGAAACGCCCGGAGGGGTCGCATCGCGGACAGCGACCACAGGCCCGGGAAGAGTCGCGCCCCACGAGGAAGCCGAGGTCGTCACGTGCAAAACGTTCTGCCTCGATCAGATCTGTCCCGTCAGTCGTCAACAGTCTGTGGGCGCCGGTTTCCGGCTCTAATAAGGAGGCTGCGAGTTCACGAGAGCTCTCAGCTGTGACTTTCGGCCCACTGGACCCCCCTGTGGGCGGCACATCCGGTTCTTCAAACGTCTTCGACGAATACACGCGCACGCCGCTGGCGCACATCCCGTGCCGGTCGTTCAAGGCCTCCGACGTCGTCGCAGTGCGGGAGCGCATCATCGCCGAAACCGGCTGCCACATCGGCCTACGTCCGCAGCGACAACGCGCCCGAGTTCACCGCTGAGGGTCTGGTCAGCTGATGCAACACGCCGGCGTGTCCACCACATTCATCGACCCGGAATCGCCCAGGCAGGACGGCGCCGTCAAATCATTCAACGCCCACTTCAGAAGGGATACTCCGGAGAAACCATCGTCCCCATGGTCGAAGCCAAACGGTAGTGGGAAGCCTGGACCCGAGAAAACCAATTAGCTATCGCGTAGACGCCGGATTGGAACGGGGCCCGGCAAGTCCGGGTGAGGGCATCGGCTGATTTTGGCGAGAGGAGGCCGACGGATCGGCTGCTTCTGTGGGGGCGTGCGTCCATCATGGAGTCACGCTGTTGGTTTCTGGATCTTGCCGAGGACTCGCGACAGTAGCAGGAGGTCCTCGTTGGTGAGGTTGGACGCGAACTTACTCTCGATCGCGCTGATGTAAACCGGGGCCGAGGCGCGGAATTCGGCCAATCCGGCCGTCGTGATGACAGCGTACGCCGAGCGGCGGTCGTCAGGGTGGCCCTCTTTGGTGATCAGGCCTCGGGCGACCAAGTCGTCTACGAGCCGGCTGACCCGGGTTCGGCTAAGGACCACTCGTTCTGCGAGGTCGCTCATCCTCAGTCGGCCCTCTGGTTCGGTTGCCAGTTCGAGCAGAACATCGTACCACGACAACGGTAGTCCGGTCTGACTTTGGACTTCCTTGTCCAGGATTGGGACAAGGGCAGCGTGTACTTGGAGCAGTGCGCCCCAAGCATCGGAGGCGAGCTTCTTGCGGGAGGGCATGAGTTAATCCTATTCGATGTTGCGTGCACACGCACACTCCTTTATAGTTGTGTGCACACGCACATAAATATGGAAAGAAGGCATCATGGTCGAACTCATCAGCCGCGACGAACTCCAGTTGGCAATCGACTCGGGAACTGTCACTGTAATCGACGCGCTAGGGGGTATGTACTACGAGCAGCAGCACCTGCCCAAGGCGCTGCCACTCGTGGAAGCCGACGTGGCGGCACGGGCATCGAGCCTGCTCCCGGACAAGAACGCTGCGATCGTTACCTACTGCTCCAATGAGTCCTGCCCGAATAGTCAGAGCGTAGCGAACCGATTGGCGGCAGCTGGGTACACCAATGTGCGCAAGTACCGCGAAGGTATTCAGGACTGGGTAGAAGCGGGCCTGCCGATCGAGTCTGGCGCGTTCGTCAACGCCTAACGATGTCCCCAATCATGCCGGCCTTCGCCGTGACCCCGGCATCTTCCTGACTTCCGTGGAGGCCACCGATGCAACGGGCCTAAGTGGCGGAGCCTGCAGAGACGCCATTTCCTGGAATGGCGAGACAATAAGCAAACCCGGGGCGACTGAGACCAGGAGATGCCGCCCCAAGAAATGATGATCAGCGTCCTGTCGTGGACGTGCCCAGATGCGGGTTCTAGCGGTCGTTGCAACACCCAGACTTTTGGGCGTTGCAACGACCGTGGTCCGTCTGAGCAGGGATCCGTCCGGGCGGGTGCGGTATGGGCAGGATCGGTAGCAGGCGTTTTTCGAGGCCGCTAGGGAGCTCGGATTCGACGCCGCGACATGTGCCGGCTGGGTCCGTAGTGCCGGGTTGAAGAGCCGCGGGAAAACGGGGACCGGGCCGAGACGCCAGCCCAGCCAGGGATCCCTCTGAGGTTTCGGCGACAAGCCGGAGGCAGGGCAGTCTCGAGGTGTTGATCTGTTTTCAGTCTGCCGCTTCTGATTTCGAAGGTGGCGCGGCCGATGGCGGTTCCTTCAGGTAGATTCGTTGGACGGCCGGCCAGTCGTCGTCGCTCATGGGGCGGATCGTGACCGCGGACTGTTTCGGCGCGGTCATAGGATAGCCAGGAGTCCGGCCGTTAGCTCCAGAGCCCCGGGAACCAGGGAGTAATAGGCCCAGGTTCCGCGCTTTTCGCGGTGCAGCAGACCCGCGTCGACCAGGATCTTCAGGTGGTGGGAGACGGTGGGCTGGCCCAGGTCCAGCGGTTCGGTCAGGTCGCACACGCAGGATTCACCGGAGGCTTGTGCCTTGACGATGGAGAGCAGCCGCAGTCGGTTCGGATCGGCCAGCGCCTTGAAGACCATGGCCGCAACATTGACATTCTTCAATATATTGCCGAAGGCCTCGGGTCAGGAGTGGCACCGGCGCTGGCCCGGTTTATGTGTTGGCGACGACCTCGCCGAAGAGATGCCCGGTGGTTGCCCGGTCATCAACGCCGGGATCGCGCTGGCCAACGCCGTCATCATCGTCCGCCGGCGTCGTCGGACCTTGGGCGGGGAGCGCGGTGCCGCCAACAGGCTGGCACCCCGTGCTGGAGGCCTGATCCATCACGCCGACGCTTTATAGCAGTCCGAGGGGCTGCGTCCGTCCGCGCGTCTGCTCGTGACTTAGCGAATTGGGCTGGCAGCCTTCAAGAGCGGACGAGCCGGGCGATGGCGTCGGAGGCTTCCTTGATCTTGATGTCTGCCTGCTCCCCGCCGAGCTTGGCGGCGTCGACGACGCAGTGTTTGAGGTGGTCATCGAGGAGTCCGAGTGCGACGCCTTCCAGTGCCTTGGTGAGGGCCGATATCTGGGTGAGGATGTCGATGCAGTACGTTTCCTCGTCGACCATGCGGTGGATGCCGCGGGCCTGGCCTTCGATGCGTTTGAGGCGGGCGAGGTATTTGCTTTTGTCACCGATGTAGCCGTGCATGGTGTGGCACGACTCTGGGGTGGCCTCGGCGGGAGTGATTGTTTCCATGGCGTTGTCCTTTGTTCTCCGTTCCTTGCTACATGGTTGCAGAGTTAGCGCTTCAGCGCCGCATTTATGCTGGTTTCGGGCCGCAGGTCCAGCCGGCGCAGTAGCTGGGCGTTGAGAGCGACGACGATCGTGGACAGCGACATCAGGATCGCGCCGACCGACATCGGCAGGATGAAGCCGGCCGGGGCGAGGACGCCCGCGGCGAGGGGTACGGAGACGAGGTTGTAGCCGGCCGCCCACCAGAGGTTCTGTTTCATCTTGCGGTACGAGGCGCGGGACAGTTCGATCACGGACAGTACCGAGCGGGGGTCATCGCTGGCGAGGATTACGCCTGCCGAGGCGATGGCGACATCCGTGCCGGCGCCGATGGCGATGCCGACGTCGGCCTGGGCGAGGGCGGGGGCGTCGTTGACGCCGTCGCCGACCATCGCGACCTTCCGTCCCTCGTGTTGGAGTTCTTTGACCTTCTCTGACTTGTCTTCGGGGCGGACCCCGGCGAAGACGCGGTCGATGCCCAGCTCGGCGGCGACCGATTGGGCGACAGCCTCGGCGTCGCCGGTGATCATGACGACCTGCACGTCCAGTGCGTGCAGCGCCTGGACGGCCTGGCGGGACTCCTCGCGGACCTCGTCGGCGAGTCTCAGGGCGCCGATCACCGCACGCTCGGCCAGGACGTGCAGGATGATCGCGCCCTCCCCGCGCCAGGAACGGGCGATGGCCAGCTCGCTGCCGCTTTGCTGCTCCAGCAGGTTGGGTCCGCCGACCTGGATGCGGGTTCCGTCCACTGTGGCGGTGACGCCGACCGCTGGTGACGATACGAAACCGGACGCCTTCGGGATGGCAAGTCCGCGGCTCTTTGCCGCATTGACGATCGCCCGGGCCAGCGGGTGCTCGGAGTCGGCCTCGGCGGCCGCGGCCAGCGCCAGGATCCGGTCCTCGCTGTGGTCGCGGGTAGTTTCGACGGCGGTGACGGTGGGCTCGCCCTTGGTGAGGGTGCCGGTCTTGTCGAACAGGACCGTGTCCACGGTGCGCATGCTCTCCAGCGCGAGCCGGTCCTTGATCAGCACACCGCCGCGGGCGGCGCGTTCGGTGGCGATGGAGACGACGAGCGGGATTGCCAGGCCGAGCGCGTGGGGGCAGGCGATCACCAGGACGGTGATGGTCCGCACGACACCGAGGTCGGGCAGGCCGACCATGGTCCATACGATGGCGGTCATGACGCTGGCACCGAGCGCGAACCAGAACAGCCAGGCCGCGGCAGTGTCGGCCAGACGCTGGGCGCGGGAGCTGGAGTTCTGCGCGTCGGTGACCAGGCGCTGAACTCCAGCCAGGGCGGTGTCCTCGCCGACGGCGGTGATCTCGATCCGGAGCCCGGAGTCGGTGGCGACGGTTCCGGCGACGACGTGGCCCCCTGCACTGCGGCGCACGGTGCGGGACTCGCCGGTGATCATTGACTCGTCCATGCTTGCCGAGCCGGAGACGATCCTGCCGTCCGCGGGCACCCGGCCTCCCGGACGAACGACGACGGTGTCACCGAGCTCCAAATCCGACGGCGGTACCGGCACGGTCGTATCGCCGTCGACGCGTTCGGCAACGTCCGGCAGGAGCGCGGCCAGGGAATCCAGAGCCGAGGTGGTCTGGGCCAAGGAGCGCATCTCGATCCAGTGGCCCAGCAGCATGATCACGACCAGCAGCGAAAGCTCCCACCAGAAGTCGAGCTCGTGGTGCAGCAGGCCAATGCTTGCACCCCAGGAGGAGAGAAAAGCGACGGTGATCGCGAGGGCGATCAGCAGCATCATCCCGGGTTTGCGGGAGCGCAGTTCATCCACGGCGCCGGTGAGGAACGGTTTGCCGCCCCACACATACAGGACCGTGCCCAGGATCGGGGAGATCCACGGTATCCAGGGCACATCGGGAAGCGTGTATCCGAGGATCGTCGAGAACATTCCGGAGAAACCCACCACCGGGACCGCCAGGACCAGCATGATCCAGAACAGCCGCCGGAACTGCCCGACGTGGTCACTATGCCCACCGTGGCCGGCAATGTCATGTCCGGCGTGACCGGAGTCGGCCTCTGCGGAGGGGTGTTCAGGCACGGTTGAGACGGTACCGTCGTGGTGAAGGGCGGGCGCGTCCGGACCTGCAGGGCCGGGGTGCATTCCGTGGCCGCCGTGTTCCTGGTGCTCGTTCATGGTCTTTACCCTCTGGCTGGTCTGGATGGGTCTCTGACAAGAGTGGTCGGGTGGTGCCGGCTCCGCCCGGCACCACCCCGAGACGCTCAGGCGGCCGTGGCGTACTTTGCCGGGTCGCCGTCGAACAGGGGTCCGCAGCCTGCGCAGCAGAACCAGTAGCGGTTGCCCTCGTAGTCGCGGAAGAGGCCTGCGGATTCGGCGTCTGCCTTCACGACCTGGCTTCCGGTCATGACGGGGCACTCGGCGAGGTCGTCGCTGCTGACCCCGAGGAGGTTCTCGGCAGAAGGAGGCATGGCGGCGGCGGGGGCCTTGCCGTTGTCGGTGGCGCTGGTGCTGCAACAGCTGTTGCTCATGGAAGGGTTTCCTTTCGGTGGAACGGGAGTGCTCGGATGAGCTGAGGCGAATAACAATTACAATATACCCCTAGGGGGTATGTTTCAGGCGGGCCTGAAGAGCCCCGTTGGATTGAGCGCCAGGTGGCGCTGTCCGGGTGGGGGCGGCTGCCGGTTAGCCCGCGTTTGTTGTACTTTGCGGGGCCGGTGTCGAGGGGGTCCGGAAGAGGCGCAGCAGAGCTAGTAGTGATTGCTCTCGTAGTCCCGGACGAGGCCGGCTGCCTCGGCTTGGTCTTGACGGCCGTGCTCCCTGGCATACCTGGACACTCGGCGCGGTCCCCCTGTCAGTGACGGGCAGGCTGTGATGCGGGTGCGTGATTTTGGCACATAATTGATCTTTCTTTGGGTGGGGATGGTCAGACGCCCTGCAGTTGCCGCACGGGAGTGTGCGGTGCTGACGTGGCCGCCGTGGTGTTCGCCTTGGACTTGAAGGACCGCAGGCGAAGGCTGTTGCTGACTACGAATACGCTGGAGAACGCCATGGCGGCTCCGGCGAGCATCGGGTTCAGCAGTCCGAACGCGGCCAGCGGAATGGCTGCGACGTTGTAGGCGAAGGCCCAGAACAGGTTTGTCTTGATGGTGCCGAGGGTCCTGCGGGACAGGCGGATGGCATCGACGGCGGAGCGGAGGTCCCCGCGCACCAGTGTGATGTCTGCAGCTTCGATCGCGACGTCCGTCCCGGTTCCCATCGCCAGGCCCAGGTCGGCCTGGGCGAGGGCCGCGGCGTCGTTGACGCCGTCGCCGACCATCGCCACGACCTTCCCTTCGGACTGCAAGCGGGTGACTACGTCGACCTTGTCTTTGGGCATCACTTCGGCAATGACCTCGGTGATTCCGACCTCGGCCGCGACCTGCTCGGCGACCGCCCGGTTGTCTCCGGTCAGGAGCACCGGAGTCAGCCCGAGCGCTTTGAGCTGGGCAATCGCCTCGGCGCTGGTGGCCTTGACCGCGTCGGCGACGACCAGCACTGCGCGGGCCTCACCATCCCAGGCGACCGTGACTGCGGTCTTGCCTTGGGATTCCGCGGTGGCCTTCGCGAGGGCGAGCTTGCCGGGAAGGTGCAGGGACCAGTCCGCCAGCAGGCTCTCGCGCCCGACGAGCACGGCATGGCCCTCGACGGTGCCTTGCACGCCTTTGCCTTCGACGTTCGTAAACGACTCCGGTACCGGAAGTGATCCGATCTGCTGCGTTGCGCCCTTGGCGATGGCTTGGGCGATCGGGTGTTCGGAGGCGTCCTCCAGTGCGCCGGCCAGCCTCAGGACGTCCTCGCGGGTGGTTCCGTCGGCGGTGAACACGTCAAGCAGCGTCATCTTGCCCGTAGTGACCGTTCCAGTCTTGTCGAGCACGATCGTGTCGATCTTGCGGGTGGACTCGAGTACTTCCGGGCCTTTGATCAGGATGCCCAGCTGGGCCCCCCGTCCTGTGCCGACCAGCAGCGCGGTCGGCGTGGCGAGTCCGAGTGCGCAGGGGCAGGCGATGATGAGGACCGCGACGGCGGCCGTGAACGCGGCGCTGAGCGGGAAGCCGGCACCGATCCAGGCTCCGAGCACCACGACGGCCACGGCGATGACGATCGGCACGAAAATCCCGGAGATTTTGTCGGCAAGGCGCTGGACCTCGGCCTTGCCCGACTGGGCGTCTTCAACGAGCCTGGCCATCTGTGCCAGCTGGGTGTCCGAGCCGACCCGGGTGGCGCGCACGACCAGGCGGCCGCCGGCGTTGACGGTCGCGCCGGTCACTGCGTCGCCCTCGCCGACTTCGACAGGGATTGACTCGCCAGTGAGCATGCTCGCATCCACCGCCGAGGTGCCCGCGACAATCACCCCGTCCGTGGCGATCTTTTCACCCGGGCGGATGACGAACTCGTCGCCCACCGACAGTTGCTCGACGGGGATCCGGGTTTCGACCCCGTCCCGGAGCAGCGCGACCTCCTTGGCCCCCAGCCCCAGCAGGGCGCGCAGGGCGGCCCCCGCCTGGCGCTTGGACCGCTTCTCGAAGTAACGCCCGGCCAGGATGAACATGGTCACTCCGGCGGCGACTTCCAGGTAGATGTTCCCGGCACCATCCGAGGGGCTGATGGTGAACGAGAACCCGTGGGTCATGCCCGGCTGTCCGGCGGTTCCGAAGAACAGTGCGAAGAGTGACCACAGCAACGCAGCGGACGTGCCGACCGAGACCAGCGTGTCCATCGTGGCCGCGCCGTGGCGCAGGTTGGTCCACGCGGCCTTGTGGAACGGCCATGCCGCCCACACGATCACGGGAGCGGCGAGCGTCAGGGACGCCCACTGCCAGTAGTTGAACTGCAGCGCCGGGATCATGGCCATCAGGATGACCGGCACCGACAGCACGATTGAAGTGATCAGCCTGTTCCGCAGCGATGTCAGCTCCGTGTCGGGCTGCTCCGCATCGGCGTTCGCCTCCTGGGTCCGTTTCGGCGTGGGGAGTGCCGCCGTGTAACCGGTCTTTTCGACCTCGGCAATCAGCGCCAGCGGGTCCAGGCCGGCGGGCGCGGTGACCTTCGCCTTTTCAGTGGCGTAGTTCACGGTCGCGATCACGCCGTCGAGCTTGTTCAGTTTCTTCTCGATCCGCATCGCGCACGAGGCGCAGGTCATCCCTCCGATCTCAAGCTCGATGATGTTGCCCAGCTTTTGCGCCTGGGCCGATGTTGCAGACATGGGTCCTCCTCGGTGGTGCGCTTCCTGATCACGGGATGGACCAGGCTCGTGGCGTCTATGGTGGTCAGTGGCCGGAATGTCCGGCAGACTCGCCCGGATCCGCCGACTCGGTGGGCCCGGCGGACTTGCCCGGAGCTGCGGGCTGAGCGGCCGCGGTTCCGGTGGCGTTGAGGACAAATTCGGCCGTGTGGACCTGTCCGTCGACCTGAAAGTCCAGGTAGAGCAGGTAGCGTCCCGGGGTCGGGGCCTCGGTCATGAATTTCACGTCCGGGCCGGAGATGGCGCCGGGGCGGGGTTCCTCGCCCTCGGGGTGGACGTGCAGGTAGGCCAGGTCCCCTTCGCGCAGGGCGACAAGGTGTCCGTAGGAACCCAGGTACGGCTGCAGTGTAATGACCGGTTTCCCGTCACGGGAAACCGAGACAGTGAGCATGGCATGTTCACTGGCGCTCAGCGTGCCGGTGAGGTCCACGTTGTAGCCGTCGACCGTTTCCGCGGCGGACGCCGGAGCCGGCGTGGCGGGGGTGAATTCGCCGGCCGCCTGGACCGTGCGGGTCAGAGTGATGTTCTGTCCCGTTGCTGCCGGGACGATGTCCGCATAGACCCGGTAGCTGCCGGCGGCGTTCCACTTCCAGGGCAGTGACCATACGCCATGGGCGTCCATGGTGGGATGCACATGGCGGAACTGGGTTCCGTCCGTGCGCACCACGATCAGGTGGAGTTTCTTGTCGTGGGAGGCCTCGAAGTCGGTGACCGGCTTTCCTTTGGCGTCGGAGATCGTGAACGAGAGGGTTCCCTCCTGACCTGCCGTGCCGGGGGAGGAGACATTCCCCAAGAGGAACCCGTCCTGCTCCATCGACAGGCCTTTCACTGAGGCGGCCGGCTGTGTGTCGTTGCTGTCCATGACATGTCCTTCCGTCGACTGTGTCCAGGCCGCCGCGGTCTGGGCGGGGACCACTGCGCCTGCGGTAGCAAATGAAGCTGTGAATAGGGCCGCCAGTCCCACTCCAAAGAGTCCGAGCTTTACGGGGACCTTCACGGGACACGCACCGCCCCGTAGCCGGCTTCCCTGACCGCTGCGAGGACTGCTGCGTCGTCCAGTTCGGCCTGGCTGGTCACGACAAGCTTGCCGGTCTTGGCGCTCACATCAATCGACTGGATGCCTGCTATCTGGCCGATCTCTTCCCGGATCGACGTCTCGCAATGACCGCAGGTCATTCCGGTCACCTGATATTCGCTCGTTGTCATCCGAATTCTCCTCTGCTGGTTCGAAATATACCCCTAGGGGGTACTGGTATGCTCAACCATATACCCATGAGGGGTATTCTAGATACCATACCCCCGTAGGGTATTAATTAGAGTTGTGAAATCGCCAACAACGGCGCAATCGAAGGGAATCTGGAATGTCTCAATCAACACCGGGGCCGGGGAAGAAGAGGCTAGCGCTCTTCCTCATCGCACTCGCGCAGTTCGTCGTGATCATGGACACCTCAATCGTGGGCGTAGCGTTGCCGCGAATCCAGGAGGAACTGGGCTTCAGCCCCGAGAACCTGTCCTGGGTTTTCAACGCCTACGTCATCACATTCGGTGGGCTCCTACTGCTCGGCGGGCGTCTAGGGGATGCCTTCGGCGCCCGACGGATGTTCACCACTGGCTGGATCGTACTGCTCGCCGGTTCCGCCGTCGCGGGGCTTGCCGGGAACGTCGCGTTCGAGTTGATCGGACGCGGCGTACAGGGAGCCGGTGCGGCACTCATCGCACCCGCGGCACTCACGCTGCTGATGAAGACGTTCGGGTCGAGCCCGAAGGAGCTCGGTGGTGCATTGGCCCTCTATGGTGCGGCCGCACCGGCAGGGGGAACAGCGGGTGTGTTCCTCGGCGGGGTCATCACCGAGTACATGTCGTGGCCGTGGGTCTTCTTCATTAACATCCCGCTCGCCCTCGTGGTTGTGGCCCTCGTCGCCAAGGCACTCCCGGCAGACGGACCGCGCATTCGCGGCTCCATCGACATCGCCGGCGCCCTTCTCGTCACCACCGGACTCGCCCTCGGTGTCTTCGCGATTGTCCGAGCGCCCGAGGCCGGATGGGCCAGTGTAGAAACGTGGGGAACTCTCGCCGGAGCCGCAGCCTTGCTCGCACTGTTCGTGCTCGTTCAGGCCCGCCGGAAGGAGCCACTGATGCGACTGTCGATCTTCCGTATCCCAAATCTGGCAGCGGCCAACCTAGCCCAGCTGCTGCTCGCCGCCGCCTGGATCCCGATGTGGTTCTTCCTGAATCTCTACCTGCAACAAGTCCTGGGCTACTCGGCGTTCCCCAGCGGTGCCGCGCTCCTGCCAATGACCGCATTCATCATGATCACCATGATCGTGCTTGCACCGCGACTCACCGCGCGATTCGGGCCGAAAGCGATGAGCGTGAGCGGTCTCATCGCCCTCGCAGGCGCCCTGATGTGGTTGTCCTTCGCCCGCGTGGACGGGAACTTCTGGGTGGATGTCCTCCCGGCGTCGCTCCTGGCCGCACTCGGGATGTCCCTGGCGTTCATCCCTACCCTCGGCACGGCGATCTCCAGCGCCCCGCCGCAGGAGGGCGGTCTCGCTTCCGGCCTCGTCAGCACAAGCTATCAGGTCGGATCCGCACTCGGCCTGGCGGCGATGACAGCAATTGCAGCCGCGAACGGTGCGACGGAAAGTGGGAACCTTCCGGCGCTGACCACTGGATTCTCTTCAGCATTCATCGGCGCAGCCGTGATTGCCCTCGCCGGCGCCCTGCTGGCTGCGATTACGCTGCATGCGCCCACCCGCGCGCCGGTGATCGAAAAAGAAACCATCGCCACTCGCCAATGAAAGCGGTCGGGTGCGGTCACCCTGTCGGTGACCGCACCCGACAGCCCCCATGGATACCACTGTGGCGATTGACGAACTCGAGGCCGGACGCATGCACGCTCTCGCGGCCGGCCTCGCAAACGCTCACAATCGGCTGGTCTAGAGGCCAGGTTCCGCTCGTTCAAACCGCCGTCGTGGCGAAATCCGTAAGCAGTTCGTCGCAAGCCGCGAACGGACGCAAACTGTGAGCACCGGTATCCTCGAGTCGGTGACCCACCGAGCTAGACGATCAAACCCGGCGCATAAAGGCCACTACGGCGCACAGCAAGACCCTAGAGATGATTCACTTTTTCACAATCCACCCCTATATTGACGGGGTCGAAGGGCCTCCAGCAATGCCCGCACCAGACTATGCCGCTGCCCTCACGACCCTGAAAGGGCTCGTACGCGAAGCTCAACAGCGCGCGCAGCGCGTGGTGAATCAGCCATGATCGAGCTTTACTGGAGCATTGGGCGGACGATCCTGGACAGGCAGATGAGCGAGCCATGGGGGAGTAAGGTTCTGGACCGGCTGGTACGCGACCTTAGGACGGAGTTTTCCCACCTGAAAGGATTCTCCAGAAGCAATCTCTACAACGTGCGTGCGCTCGCTGCGGCAGGGAACGGCCCGGGACTCAATTGTCCAGACACCGTCTGGACAATTGAGCTGGAGCCACAACGTCGCGCTCCTGAGCTAGCTGGACGACCATGAGCTGCGCCGGTGGTACGCGGCCAGAGCTGCCGGGCATGGCTGTTCGGTGGCCGCGCTGGAACATCAGATCCTCACCCGCCTCCACACGCGGAGCGGTGCGGCCCCGAACAACCTCGAGGCAGGACTGGCCCGGGCAAGGTAACGACCTGGCGCGGGAGGTTGCCAAGGACCGCCTGGTACTCGACTTCCTTGGTCTCACCGAGGACGCCCAGGAACATGCCATCGAGGAGGCCATGACGCTGCGCATGGCGCAGACGCTGGCCGAGTTCGGGCCCGGCTTCGCTTTCATCGGCCGGCAATACCACCTCGACGTCGATGGAGATGACTTCTTCATCGACCTCCTGCTTTACCACGTCCCTTCTGACCGTTACGTGTCGTAGAACTGAAAGCTGGCAAGTTCAAACCCGAGCAAGGTGTCCGTTGCAATCCCACCAGCTAAGAACGCCAGAAAAGAGAATGACCTAAGTGGCAACCGATTACGACGAAGTACGTTCCGACGTCAAGGAATCCCAGGACCGCTCCCTTGAGGCGCTGCAGTCCGCCAACGCACCGAACGCCCAGAGCATCGTCCGGGAGCTGGACGAATCCGACGCACTGGATGAGGCCCAACTCCCGGCGGGGAGTTTGTCTCCGAGGAACTCATTGTTCAGGTCATTCCCCAGGCCGAGGACGAGTTCACCTGCTATTCCTGTTTCCTGGTCCGGCACCGGTCCCAGCTCGCGCGCGAAAAGGACGGCCCCTCGTACTGCATCGAGTCCGAGGGTTAGGACTACCCCGCTCGGGAGGCCCAGCTATGGGGCGAACCATCAGCCAAGGCAATGACTGGTCGCTGAAGTCGCTTAGAAGCTCGTGACGCGCCGTCATGCCCTTCACGAATTCACGGCCACAACTATGCCACGGCGTTCCATCGGGCTAGCCAGGTTGAGAATGAGGTCCTGCGACTCCAGCTTGAGCGCTGTTGGAATCTGGGTCGCAATGGTTTCGATATAGTCGCCATCAATGTCGTCCTCCGCTTGAGGTAAGGGCGGAAACCGGTACCCAATGGGTTCGCACAACTCTGCGGCCACGCGTTCAAGGTCTTCAAAGCGAGCGATGGCTGAGTCTCGATTTACAGCGGATGATCCGGCTAATTTCGTAAAGACAGAGTCCCCGAACTCGGCGGTACCGACTTCCGAGGGTTGGGTGCTATCAACGGGCCGGTTCCGAGTCTGAACGAGGCCGACTGGCCAGGACTCTGCAATCTTCCCTGTTCTTCCCAAGACCAAGGAAGCCGCAGGCGAAGTTTACGGCCCCTTACCGGCCCCCGCCCCGGCGCGATCTCGTAGATCAGCTCAGATTTCGCAGCAACAAAGCTTCCGTCAGCAACCCTGAACCCCCTCTCCAAGAACTCGTTGTCAAAAAGATCAACAGTCCGGGTGACTCTGACGACAAAGCTTCTGCCGTGAGATATATGTGCGCTGGCACGCAAATTTGATCGATCACGGGTAGTGTGTTGGCCATGACTTCATCCATCGCGGGGAACCCGCAGACCACCACCATCGATGCCGTAGCGGTCCGTCAGGCCGTCGCCGAATCGTTCGATCAAACGATCAGCCAGCTGAAGGACCTTGTGGCCATCCCGGGCATCGCCGGGCCAGGCTTCGACCCGGCCCCGCTGAACCGCAGCGCCGATGCAGTCGCGGCCCTGGTGCGGGCCAGCGGATTCGACGACGTCCGGATTCTCCGCTGCGACAAGGAGGACGGTACGCCAGGCGGGCCAGCCGTCATCGCCCGTCGCCCGGCCGCCGAGGGAAAACCCACCGTGCTGCTGTACGCCCACCACGACGTCCAGCCCACGGGCAGCCTCGCACTCTGGGAAACTGAACCCTTCACCGCAGTCGAACGCGACGGGCGGCTCTTCGGCCGCGGTGCCGCGGACGACAAGGCCGGCATCCTCGCTCATATTGCTGCCTACTCGGCCCTGACACGTTTGCTCGGGGATGAACTGGGCCTGGGCGTGACATTCTTCTTTGAGGGCGAAGAGGAGGCGGGATCGCCTACGTTCCGGTCGTTCCTCGAGGCGCACCGCGAGTTGCTGCGCGCGGAGGTGATCGTCGTGGCCGACTCCAGTAACTGGAAGGTGGGCATTCCTGCCCTGACCACCAGCTTGCGCGGCATGGTGGACGGCACCATCGAAGTCCAAGTCCTGGACCACGCGGTGCATTCGGGCATGTTCGGCGGCCCGGTACTCGACGCTCCGACCCTGCTGGCCCGCCTGATCGCGACCCTCCACGACGACCACGGCAGCGTCGCGATCGAGGGCCTGGTGAGCCGGGACGACGTCGCCGTGGACCTCTCTGAGGAGGAGTACCGCGCCGACGCCTCCGTGCTCGAGGGCGTGAAGCTCGCCGGGACCGGGAGCATTGCCTCACGCATGTGGACCAAACCGGCACTGTCCATCATCGGCTTTGACGCCCCGGCCGTGGACGTCGCCTCTAACACCCTACTGCCGCGCGCACGGGCCAAGTTCAGCCTCCGCCTTGCCCCCGGACAGGATCCGGCGGCAGCAATGGAGATGGTCCGCAGGCACGTAGAAGACAACGCGCCGTTCGGCGCGCAGGTCGTGTTCACACCGGGGGGGAGCGGCAACTCCTTCCTGACGGACACCAGCTCGAAGGCCGCGTCCGTTGCCATGTGGGCTCTGGGGGAGGCTTGGGGCGTACCCGCGGTGGAAATGGGGATCGGCGGATCCATCCCGTTCATCGCGGACCTGACCGAGGTCTACCCGGATGCGCAGATCCTGGTTACTGGCGTCGAGGATCCCGATTCCCGCGCCCACAGCGCTAATGAATCGCTGCACCTGGGCGATTTCCGGAACGCGATCGTCGCCGAGGCCCTGCTGCTGGCCCGTCTGAACGAGGAAGGCGCGGGCTAGCCGTTCTAACCCGGCTAGTTGGTGAAACGGCTGGCGGATGATGCAACTCGTAACAGGTCTGGCGTTCGGGTTTTGAGCTGAAGGTCTCGCGTAAGGCCGTTCGTCCGGAAGGATGGGTTTGAGAGCAGACCTGCATGTTGGCGGCGACGGGAGTCCCGTGCGCCGTCGATGTCCTAGGCGCGGCTGGGTTTGTAGTCGAAGTGCCGCGGACAGTCGAAGGCGGGGCCGGCTGTCGGGTCCGCCGTTTTCACGCAGGTCCACCAGGGAGAATGCGTTCTGCAGGTCGCAGTGGTCGAACACCAGGTCCTGGTCTAAATTGATGCTGCGCTGGCCGTTGAGTTCGGTGTGGAAAAGCTTGCCCTGATAGAGCGCCTGGGCCATCCCGTGGCTAAAAGTTTCAGACTTGCCATCTGCTCGTGCCCGGTTCCGGATTGATGCCGACCGCTTCCGGGCGTTCGAGCGTTTGGATGATCGCCAGAGCGTGGCGCGACTTCAGGTTCTGAACTTCAGACATTTACCGTGGATGCGGGCTTTGCGCGTGCCGCAGCCGGGTCTGCCTGTTGGTAGCCGCGGACCCAGTCAACCAGAAACTTCTTTGGATACGGAGAGGGGGGTGCGCCCTCGAACTCGTAGACATTGAGCATGAGCTGCATCGGGTAGTTCGGCGACTGCTCGACTTTGGCAACGAACTGGTCGTCGAAGTAGAAGTTGACGCAGTCCGGGGTCCAATCAGCACTGTAAGTGTGAAAATCGGTTACGTCAGCATCCAACTGGATTTTCAGGAACTCATCGTGCAGGAGGGGGTCGCCGAACGGATGTATTCCGAGTCCTGCTATTGCGGTGTCAGAGCCAATGTCGGAGCCGAAGATCTCGAAGATACATATTTCTGCCGATTGTTCCGAGACGTCTTCAAAGCCGATCATCCACAACGCCACCATGCAGGCGGGATCGGCGATGGCAGCAACGCGGGCTTCAATGAGTCCGTAGTGAGGGGTGTACAGCCGCTGCTCAGTCTGGGCCTCGCAGACTATTAGCCCCTCTGTGAACTTGTGCTGGCCTGCGGTGCTTCCCAGTGGCCCTGAGAACACCCCGGTTTGAAGGTTGGAAACGCGGAGGCCGCCATTGTGTTCCGGGGACCAAGGGGGCTGGTCCTCTTCAATCATTAAGGCCAGCACCCCGGAATCGAGGCGGTACCTGGCCCGTGCTCGTTCGGTATTGCTCCATTGCGGGAGGTAGCTCGGAATCCATTTGGTGCTCTGCAGATCGGGTCCCTCAAAAGTGTCACAGAACTCCAGAATATATTGACTGCGGTCGAGGCGCCGGCCTGTGGTGCTTTCATTGTCGGCCATGTGGTCAATGTCGTTGCTCATCTGTGGTCTTCCTCTTTTAGACGTTTGCGTGGACCCGCCCCTCCAACTGGCGCATCGGCCAAAAGCCGGGCGCAGAAACCGGCCCTCCTGATGTCGCAACTCAGATTGACGATCTCACCCCATCCTAAAGGCGTGGGTTCCTCGCCAATAGAGGGCAGCTGATGCGTACTGGACTCGCGGTCAGGCATGGAAGCCTGTTCCCGTAACGAGGAGCACAGCAAGAATCGTTGCGGCGACGAAGTCGACAGTGGCGCAGAAAGGTGGCCACCACCGGGTGTTGCGTACGAACTTCGTACGATGCTGCCACAGGTCCTTCAGCCCGTGTGTTGCCAACCACGCGAACAAAATCCAGGCAGGGCCCGTGACCGCCGATGCAGCGCCCACAATAAAGACGGCGGCAACGCCGGTTTCCACCACGAGCACTTTGGTACGCCCGTCCGCTACAGCAAAACCGATGTAAACCGAGGCGATAACCGCAAGACCGAAGGCATAGACAGTGGACGGTGTGAGCCACCATACCGCCAGCGGTGAAGCGACCTGCCCTGTTCCGATGATCACCCCCCACACCACGGCGGCCGTCGGCACGTGTGCCGACGAGCGGGCCGTTCGCGGGATTGCTCCAGCTTCACGGGGTGACATTTGGCTCCTACCTGGGTGGTGGTGTTGCGGTGTGGGAATCAGTAGCCACTCCGGCCAGGGTCCTAGCGTGCTGAAGTCCCTCATGAGCCAATGTTTGCCACGGCTAAACACCGCAGTCAGTAGCGGCTTGCCGTCGCACGTGGGAGATCAGATTTCTGCATAGGCTCGGACTGGGAACGTTCCGAAATTCTCGATTTTTGGAGGTGCGGCCGTGAAGCGTGCCCCTTGCTCGGGTACGTTTCCGAGGTTGGTGAGGTGCTCGACTATGTGAATACCAGCAGCCAGCAAAAGTGTATGGGCCGGTCTTTCGCCGCTGGAATCCTTGTCGTCGATGTTCAGTGAATCGATCCCGACGAGTGCAGCCCCCGCCTGGACCAGATGCCTGGCACCGTCTTCTGTCAGAAAAGGCGCGCCAACTCCATACTCCGGTGTGCCGAAATAGCGATCCCAGCCGGTGTAGAAGAGGACTGCCGCGCCCTTCAGGTCCCTGTTCTGAAGCAAGGCAGGAGTTATGCCCCTTCCGGACTTGATTGGAACATGGATTACCTCAGCTCGAAGGCCTACCAGGGTCTCCAAGTTCAAGGAGGCCAAGTCTGCTCCAGTTGCGAAGCAATGGAACGGGCTATCCAAATAGGTGCCCGTGTTGCCGATCAGAGAGATCGTATCCAACGTGAATTCCGTTCCAGGGGCGAAACGGGAGGGTGAATCGGCTCGGGAAAGGTAGGACTCAAACGTTGGGGCAGGGAGGCCAGGATAGGTGATGACGCCTTCTGCAATGGTGTGGCTCAGGTCAACGACGCGTCGGGTGTTACTCGGAGCTGTAAGAGGGAAAATTTCCATACGTACGACCCTGTCAGCCGGGTTCTGGAAAAAGAATGGGCAGAATTGCCGCGTATCGAAACTATTCTGCCGACCGCCTCTTTCACCTGTACAGTGATGGCCATGCACAACGTCGTGGCTCTGGCATTGCCGGGCGTAGTGGCATTCGATCTCGCTATACCCGCCCAGGTATTCGGCCACCTAGACGAGCGAGAGCGGTATTCATTCAAGGTGTGCGCCGCAGAGCCTGGTCTCGTTTCCACGACGACGGGCTACGCCATCCAAGTAACCCATGGACTCAACCTACTTCGCGCTGCTGACACTGTGGTTGTTCCGGGTTTCAGTCCGTTGGACGACCCTCCGGAGAAGGTGAGTAATGCGCTGCGCCAGGCCAGTCGTCGTGGAGCGCGAATCATTTCCGTTTGCACGGGTGCGTTCGCTCTGGCAGCCGCGGGACTCCTGGATGGGAAGCGGGCCACAACTCACTGGCGGAATGCTGAACGGCTCGCCGCGATGTATCCGTCGACGACCGTCGAGGCCGGCGTGCTCTACGTAGATGAGGGAGGAGTTAGTACCAGTGCCGGTGTTGCCGCTGGCATAGATCTTTGCCTCCATCTGGTCAGAAACGATTTCGGAACCGAGGCTGCCAACAGAATTGCCCGCCGCATGGTAGTTGCGCCCCACAGGGAAGGCGGACAGGCTCAGTTCATCGAGAATCCTGTCGCTGCCCCGATTGGACTATTCGGAGCGACTTGTGTGTGGGCTCGGAAGAACCTCTCCGAGCCTTTATCGGTTCGAGATTTGGCTGGCCATGCCGGATGGGCACCCAGCACGTTTGCCCGCCGGTTTGTGGCGGAAGTGGGCGTGACACCGCTGAGGTGGCTAACGGGGCAACGGATGGCCGAGGCCCGAAGGCTCCTAGAACATAGTGATCTGACCGTGGAAGCCATTGCCCACCGCTGTGGCCTCGGGACTTCGACAAACATGCGGCTGCATTTCATGCGCGAGCTTTCAATGACGCCCACCAGCTACCGGCGACTGTACCGTCCGAATCCGGACCGCGGCAGTCCTTAGTCCCGCCGGTGCCGTCCCTACAATGTTGCCGTAGTCGGTTCGTGGCCATCACCGACTCTTCCTCGGCCTCGAGAAAACTTCGACTGTCCTCGGCCCTGATCGCCGAAAGGACTGCCCCGGGTGAGTCCGGCCCGATTGCCTAAGCTGATGCCTTTGAGCACCGCCACTGTCGATTTCGTTGCTGGTGCAACGTTGGCATACGTCGCTTTTAGTTGCCTGTCCTAACGGGATGCCGGTGGTGACATCGCATCCACGCCGTGCAACAACCTGGCGGCCACCGGCATTCGTAAGCCGGCGGAGCCGAAATGGCACACGGGTAGTACCCCGGTACCACATGCACTTGCTGGGAAGTATCCCTTGGACCGATGTTTGGGAAACGGGCAATCCGTAGCGTGATGAGCAACGCAGGGCGCACGCACGGTGGCAGCTCGCGTCTACAGAATCGAGACCCCGCTCATGGCCTCCCGCTCACGACGCCTTTTCTACACCGCTCTCTCGGTGGCATTATCCCTGGCCGCTGTGGCTGCGCTGGCCTTCGCCGGCGTAGCGGTGGCTGATGCGCAAAGCCATGTGGCGCCGCCACAGCAGAGCCTGCAGGGATTCCCGGTGAACCTGCCGTCCTCCTCGGGCGCGATCGTTGTCGCCGTTGTCCTGGGCTCGTCGGGCACCGTGGGGAGCGACGTTCTTGCGCCCTACGAGGTGTTTGCCAGCTCCCCCGAATTCTCCGTCTACACAATTGCGGCGCAGTCGGCTCCTGCAGCGATTGACGGAGGCCCCGCGATAGTGCCCACGTACACGTTCGAGGACGTTCGATCGGGCAAGGCCCGGAAGCCGGACGTCGTCGTTGTCCCCGCCGTCGGCGCTCCGGAGGGGCCGGAGGAAACCGCGATGCGGGAGTGGATCGTGGAGCAGTCAGGCCGCGGGGCCCGCATCCTGGGCGTCTGCAACGGATCGAACGTTCTGGCAGGGAGCGGTGTCCTCGACGGCCATAAGGCGACAGGCCACTGGTCACGTCTGGGTTCTCTGAAGAAGAGCCATCCCCAGGTTCATTGGTCGGAAGGCCTGCGATACGTTCAGGACGGCATGATCACCACCACAGCCGGTGTCACGTCCGGAATTCCGGGCGCGCTGAAAGTCATGGAGGACCTGGCCGGCCCTGACGAAGCCGAACGCGTAGGCCGCCTGATGAATTACCCGGGCTGGTCGCTCATGGCATCTGCATCAATATCCGTCCAGTCCTTCACCACCGCTGACCTCCCCGTCGGACTCAACGCCCTCGTCCCGTGGTTCCGGCCGACGATCGCAGTCGGGCTCTTCAACGGAGTAGGAGAAGCCGACGTCGCCAGCGCGTTCGAGGTCTATAACATGTCCTTCGCAGCCCGCGCCGTGCCGGTTGCCGCCACGGAGGCCGTCACCACCAGACACGGTATGGTCCTCCTCACCGTACCGGAAACCCAGGCACCCCAGGTGGACAGGGTCATCGCCCCCGGCGCGGCGCGGGACCAGGACATCGACCCCCAGTTGAGGGACTGGGCCGCGTCCCGCAATGTTCCCGCCGACGCCTTTGCCGGCGCCGACGGAGCTCTCGGATTCGACGGCGCCCTCGAATATCTGGCGCAACATACCGACCGCGCCACCGCCGTGTCGGCGGCCAAGATGATCGACTATCCCACTGCCCATCTGAACCTGCCGGCCGGTGAAACCTATGTACGCGTTCCGGTCCTGATCGTGCTCGGCCTGCTGCTTGCCACCCTCATCGGCGCCCTGCCGGTGGTTACTCGCACCGCCATCCGCCGTCGCGCAGAGGGACAGATGAAATGACCCGGTACATCCACGAACTCGATCAGCGTCCGGCCGCCTCCCTGGACGGGGCCCAGCAGGCCGTCCCGAAGAACCGGACGGGATACGTCTACTTCGCCAAGCACCTCGGTGTGATGGTTGCGTTGATGTACGGGGGAATGTTCGTGCTTGACCCCGTCTACGAGATGACGGTGGCCCTTGCCGGAGTCGACGACCCGTGGGTCCGGCTGCCCGTCCTCTCGAATATCATCATGGCGTTCAACATGAGCGTGCCGATGGTCCTGTACATGCGCCATCGGCGCCACACCTGGCAGGCTATCGCTGAAATGTCGGCAGCGATGCTTCTTCCCGCAGCCCTGACCACGGTCCCCTACCTCCTGGGGGTTATGACAGCCGGGACAATGATCTCTCTCAGCCATGCGACAATGATCCCGCTGATGGCGGTCGCCATGATGCTCCGCTTTCGCGAATATGCCGGACACAAGCCGGGGTATCGATTGCCCGCCACTGCACAAGAGAGTGGTTTGTAATGCCGTTGGATCAGCTTTCCGCAATACTCGCCTGCGCGCTTCTGGCAGGCCTGACCGTCTTCCAGGGAGCTCTAATTAACGGGGCCCCGCTCGGGAGGATGGCATGGGGCGGACAACACCGTGTCCTCCCGGCCAACCTCAGAATCGGAAGTGCGGTCTCCATAGGCTTGTACGTCCTCTTCGCATATGCCGCGCTGGCCAAGGCCAACCTGGCCCCGCCGTTGATAGGCGAATCCTTTACGTCCGTGACCATATGGGTGATGACGGCATACTTCGCGCTCGGCGTCCTGATGAACGCCATCTCGCGCAGCAAGCCCGAACGCTTGGTCATGACCCCCGTTTCAGCTGCCCTCGCAGCCCTGTACCTGGTCCTTGCACTCCAATGATTTTCCACGCTGGAACTACCCGTACCCACCGACTGAGGACAGGAGGCCATTTATGCACGTCACGACGGGTAGAGTCCGGGGCATGACCGGGACGGGTGACAGGGAGCGCAAGGAGGAACTGGCTCTGCCGACGGCGGGTCCCCCGGACGAACCGATCCGGCAACGCGGATGGCGCTCCCGCCCGCGAATCACAGACCTTCTGATCGCTGCCTTGTATGCAGGGCCGGCCCTGGCCGTGACCGCTATCGTTCACGAGACGAATGGCCTGGGGTTCATTCTTCAGTTGCTCGCGGTGGTGGTTTCCGGAGCTGCCCTGCTTTTCCGCCGGCGGGCTCCGATGTTTTCGTTGGCCGCCGCCGCGGGCATCATGCTCATCACGTTCCCGGCGCCGACAAGCTTCGCAGCGGTGGCGACAGCCATGGCACTGTACGCCGTCGCCGTTTACAGGTCGACCCGGCACGCAGCCTGTGCTCTGCTGGGGACCAGCGGCGTCCTCCTTCTGGCCGCGGTCCTGCCCGGGTCAATAGTTGACCCGGGCCAGGCCGGCCAGGCAATCGCAGTGCTCGTGATCGCGGCATTGGTCGGCTTCAACGTCCGCTCGCGCCGCAGCTACGTGGCCGCTCTCGTGGACCGCGCGGACCGGCTGGTGCGGGAACGGCAGCACCTGGCCAGTATCGCCGCGGCCGCGGAGCGGAACGCGATCGCCCGCGAGATGCACGATATCGTCTCGCACGGGTTGGCGGTGATGATTTCCCTCGCCCATGGTTCTGCAGAGATTGCCCCCTCTGATCCTGCCCGCGCCGCCGCGGCCATGCGTCAAGTGGCCGAGACGGGCCGCACCGCGGTGTCGGACATGCGCCGGATGCTCGGAGTGCTGAACGTAGGCACCACCGGGGAACCCCCCGGCACGGTGGTGCCAGCGCCCGGGGTCGGGGACGTGCCGGCCCTGGTGGAGCCTTTCCGTTCCACGGGCCTTCCAGTGGTCCTGCGATCAGCCGGTGTTCCTCCGGCCGACCCCGGGATCCAGCTGGCAATCTACCGCGTCGTCCAGGAGGGGCTCACCAATGCGCTTAAGTACGCGAGGGAAGCATCGGCGGTGGTTGTTGGCTTGCAGTTCAGCGCCGACGAGATTACGGTCTCGGTGACCGATGACGGCCAACACGAGGTCATTCCCGCAGGCCACCTCGGACGTGGCCTCGTGGGAATGCGTGAGCGCGTCGCACTGTATGGCGGCACGATGGAGGCAGGCCCAATGGTAGGCCGTGGATGGTCCGTGACCGCGCGGTTCGTGCCGCAGGAGGGAGCCTCATGGAACCGGTAACTGCCTCACCCCGGCGACCGATCCGGGTGCTGCTTGTCGATGACCAGATTCTCATCCGCATGGGATTCCGCATGGTCCTCGACGCCCAGGACGGAATCGAGGTCGTTGGTGAAGCCGCCGACGGCAGGATGGGAATCGAAATGTGTCGCACCTTTGCGCCGGATGTGGTGCTGATGGATGTGCGGATGCCTGGCATGGATGGCATCGGGGCCACCAGCACGATTGTTGAGGAGTGTCCGCGGTCCAGGGTTATTGTCTTCACGACGTTCGATCTCGACGAATATGCCTTCGCGGCACTCCGGGCCGGTGCCAGCGGCTTTCTGCTCAAGGATGTGGGACCAGCCGAGTTGCTTGCGTCCATCAGGGCTGTCGCCGGAGGAGACGCCGCCATTTCCTCCAGGGTCAGCCGCCGGATGCTGGACCTCTTCAGCCAACGGCTTCCCGCCGGTCCACCCGCCGGAGGCGATGAAGCTGTCGCGTCCCTGACCCCGAGGGAACGCGAAATCCTCTCGGCCATCGCCGGAGGACTGACAAACACGGAGATCGGGGAACGCATGTTCGTGGCCGAATCCACGGTGAAGACCCATGTGGGCCGTATCCTGATGAAACTCGGGCTGCGCGACCGCGTGCACGCCGTCATCTTCGCCTACGAACACGGCCTGAACGGCCGGCGCCCGCATCACGACTGGGGTAAGCGGGCGGGAGCCTAGTTTCGCAATTGAAACGCCCTGCGATATCCAAGCGGCGCCACACCCGTGACCGCCCGGAATCGCTGGCGAAAAAGTCACTGGTGTCGCGAACCCGACGGTCAAGGCAATCTCCGCTACGGATGCGTCATTTTCTTCCAGCAGCTGGCTGGCGTCGTCGATTCGCCAGGCGAAAGCCACCCCACGGATCGAGGTCGCCCAGGCCCGAAGGGATGCACCCCGGGAACATAAAGCCTCCGCCAGCTAACCGCGAAACTTTGACAGTTATGGCTGGAGGCCTGTGTGTGCGCGAAATCGCCAGTCGGTTGGCTACACGGGAGGACGTTCGGTCTTTCGCGCCAAGACAGCCGAAATTAGGGCCCGGATCTCTCAAATCACCGCAGCTTCGATCCCAGGGAAATGATCCAGTGGGACCTATTGTCTCCCACCGAGCGAATCATTCCCACCGGGGCACGGTGCCATGCATTCACCTCGTGTGCTCACCGTGACCTCCGGCTATTCGCGCTGGCTCATGGCCCATGTGCTGCCTTCCCGCACCACGGGAGACCTGGTGGCGGACATGTCCCTGCTGCTGGAAACAAAGGAGGAATCGTGCTGCGGTGAATTGCCTCTAGCCTGTAGCTGTCATCGTGAACCTCGCTGTCACGTTGGTATGTTGAGTGCGGGCGTTAGAGTGGTCCGATTTGCCAGGCAACAGCCCGTTTTTGTTGTGGCCCGAGTCAAGCAAACCCGGGGCGATTCAAAAGTTCATGTATCTGGTCACCCGGTCACTCGATCCGGCCGGTGCCGGCAGAACGCGATGGGCCGTGCGTTGGAAGCCCGCTTTGAACGCCTTCGCCATCACCTTCGGCGACCGATTCCCGGCAGCTGAGAACAACTAAAGGAAACTGCCGGATACACCGTTATTGAGAAGGTCTCCCCAGCTCATGGGCATTTCGCCAAAGTCCAGTTCTTCGGCAAGTAGACGTAGTGCGCCGGCCAGCCAGGAGTATTCGATGTGGTTCTAGAGGTTGATCATGTGCCCCGTGAGTCCGTGGAATCCTTCTTGGAGTGCTTCGCCCAGCGTGGGGTGAGCGTGGACATTCCGTGCGAGTTCGGTTGCGGTGAGATCCCATTTCTGGGCGAGGGTGAGTTCAGGGAGGAGTTCCGCGACGTCGGCGCCAATGAGGTGGGCTCCGAGGAGTTCTCCGTGCCTTGTGTCAGCGATGAGTTTGATGAACCCGGTCGGGTCTCCGATACCTTGCGCTTTGCCATTGGCGGTAAAGGGGAACTTGGCGATGATGACGTCATAGCCTTCGTCGCGAGCCTGCTGTTCGGTAAGGCCGAAGGAAGCGACCTGCGGTTGGCTGAAGGTAGTTCGGGGCATCATGCGGTAGTCGCCAATGGGAAAGGTTTCGGCGCCGGCGATTGTTTCGGCGGCTATGACACCCTGAGCTTCGGCCACGTGTGCGAGCTGGAGCTTTTCAGTGACGTCCCCGATGGCGTAGAGGTGGGGGACAGACGTGCGCATGTAGTCGTCGATTGCGATAGCACCGCGCTGAGTGAGTTCTACGCCGGTGTTCTCTAGCCCATATCCGGTGGTGCGGGGTGCGAAGCCCACCGATATGAGGACCTTATCCGTGCGAATGCGCGACCGTTCGCCGGTTGGCGCCGAGAAGGTCACGGTGACCGAGGTTTCATCGTCGGTGACCGACTCGACTCTGGTTGATGTGAGGAGGCTGATGCCGAGTTTCTTGTACTGTCGGGCGATCTCCTTCGACACTTCGATGTCCTCGTTGGGGAGGGCTCGGTCTAAGTATTCGATGATGGTGACCTGCACACCGTAATTTGCCAGGACATAGGCGAATTCCATACCGATGGCGCCGGCACCGATGATCACGATGGAATTTGGTAGTTTTCGGGTGAGGATTTGTGTCTCGTAGTTGACGACGTTCTCGCTGAGCTCGACGCCTGGCACGAGACGGGCAGTGGATCCCGTGGCGATGATGGCGTCGTCGAAGGTGACCTTGCGGGTGCCGCCGGTGGTGAGGGCTACTTCGATGGTGTGGGGATCGGTGAAGGTGCCGTGGCCGTCAATCTCGCTGATCGCGTTCTTCTTCATTAGGAAGTGAACGCCTTTGACCCGGCCGTCTGCAACTTGCCGGCTGCGATCGTAGGCAGCGCCGTAGTCGAAGAAGGCTTGGCCGGAGATGCCGAACTGTCGGGCTTGATGGGTGAAGATGTGCGCCAGTTCCGCGTTACGTAGTAGTGCTTTAGACGGGATGCAGCCGACGTTCAGGCAGACGCCTCCCCAGTACCGCTTTTCGATCACGGCAACACTCTTACCCAGTTGTGCGGCGCGGATTGCAGCGACGTAGCCTCCAGGGCCGGCGCCGAGGACTACAACGTCATAGTGGGTGTTCATGGGGTCTTCTTTCAATGTATCGCTTCCTAGGTATTTGCCGGATTGGGCTGAGTGACTGTGTCAAGTATTTCTGGCCCAAGGAGGGCATGGTGGAAGTGCGTCCTTATTGCAGAAATCGGAAAACGCTCGCCGTAGACGCCACTGCAGGGCAGGTCGGATCATGTTCAGCACAAAACCTGGCAGGCCCGATATTGCGTCCTCGCTGGAGCTCCACAGTTGCTCCGCAACCGAGGCAGACAAGTCCTGCACGCAGCGCACGCCTCGTCGATGAAGGAATCGCACCGAGCTCTACAGCCGTCCATACTTTCGCGTCAACTAAACAACGTGCTACTTTCACAGCCTCGGTTTCCTCCCAGTGTCAGCACGCCGGACAGCACCGCCTATGTACGCGCCGTCGACGCCGGGCTTCTCCGTGATCCGGGGCGGGCTGTTCGAGACTCCATTTTCCTGTTGTACAGGGTTTTGGACTCGCGACTCGACTTGCGTTGAAACGAATTCGGTGACGGCGTCCACAACACATCGATCGGCCAGCAGGCGGTTGTGACCGAGTCCTTCGGTGTACATCACCGAAGCGGAATAAGCGTGGCCGTCGGCAATGAGACCAGCCTGATCGATGCCGACTACAGCATCTGAGGAATCGTGCACCACGAGAAGAGGCATCAAGCTGCTGTCATTTTCCGAAGGCGAGTGCACGAATGTCCGAAGTCCTGCTTACCGAGTGTTTTTGTCAACAGTGGTCAGCACGGAAATTCAGGAGACCTCAGCACAATCCGCCGGTCCGTACCCGATAATCCTTGATTTCCTGCCGGTACGGAGAGGATCGTTGGACCTGGCCCGGTGCGTGAGGTCGCGGCGTCGCCCGTAATTAAGTCCGCTGCACGAGTAGGGACTGGCATGGAACCGGAATCAACACCGATCAGTGGGCACGGTTTGCTGACCATGCCGGATGCGGTCTGGGAACTGGCACGCCGGCGGGCTGAAGTCATCGCGCCGTTGGCAGGGTTGAGCATCATCGGTAAACAGGCGGTCGACGAAGCTTCCAGGGAGCTGGGTATCTCCAGGCGGCATGTTTATCTGCTCATCAAACGCTACCGTGAGGGCAGCGGTGTGGTGACGGATGTTGCCCCCGGACACTCCAGCGGAGGCCAGGGCAAAGGCCGGTTGCCTGAACGCGTCGAGGCCGTGATTGACGAGCTGGTCCGTAAGCACTACCTGACGCGGCAAAAGCTTTCCCGGGCGGCGTTCTATCGCGAGGTCGTTCAGGCGTGCCGGACCCGGGAGCTTCCTGTGCCGGCGCTGAATACTGTCACTCGCAGGATCGCCCGGCTGCATCCGGTGGAGGTCAGGCGCAGGCGTGAGGGTAGGGACGCCGTCCGGCCGTTGCAGTCGGCCGGCGGGAACGTGCCGGCCGTCGTGGCGCCGTTGGACCAGGTGCAGATTGACCACACTGTGATTGATCTGATTGTCGTCGATGACCGGGACCGGCAGCCCATCGGCAGGCCCTACCTGACGGTTGCCATCGATGTTTATAGCCGGTGCCTGCTGGGAATGGTCGTGACCCTGGAGGCGCCGTCGTCGGTGTCGGTGGGCTTGTGCATCGCGCATATGGCCTGCGAGAAACGGCCATTGCTGGAAACACTGGGCGTGGACGCGGCCTGGCCGATGAGCGGCAAACCCAGGGCATTGTTCCTGGACAACGCCGCGGAATTTAAGAGCGAAGCGTTGCGCCGTGGCTGCGAACAGCACGGCATCAGACTCAACTACCGGCCGCCGGGCCGCCCGCACTACGGCGGCATCGTGGAGCGCATTATCGGCACGGCCATGCAGCGGGTCCATGAACTGCCGGGCACGACCTTCTCCAATCCCGGACAGCGCGGCGGGTACGATGCCGACAAAATGTCCGCCCTGACCTTGATAGAGCTGGAACGCTGGCTGACATTGGCAGTGGCCGGCTACCACGGCAGCATCCACGAATCCCTGAACCAGACACCGGCCGGGCGCTGGCATGAAGGGGTGAGGGAGTTCGGAGCGCAGCCTGTCGTTGCGCACCCCGCGGCGTTTCTCGTCGATTTCCTGCCGGTCATCCGTCGCAGAATCACCCGGACCGGTTTTGTCATCGACCATGTCCATTACTTCGCGAACGTGCTCAAGCCGTGGATTGCGCGGCGGGACCGGGAGGAAAAATTCATCATCCGGCGGGACCCGCGGGACATCAGCAGGGTCTGGGTGCTGGAACCGGAGGGAACGGCCTATGTGGAAGTGCCGTACCGTACGGTTTCCCATCCGGCGGTGACGTTGTGGGAACACCGGCAGGCGCTGGCGCGGCTGCGCCAGCAGGGACACGACCAGGTCAACGAGGAAGCACTGTTCCGCATGATCGATCAGATGCGTGAGATCACCGCCACGGCGCAACGGGCAACCCGCAGATCACGCCGGGATCTGCAGCGGCGGCGCCACCTCCCTGTCTCCGGGACCGCGAAGACCCCGGCGGCGCCCCCGGATGAGATGCTTCCTCCCACGAATGACACCGCAGCAGCCCGTCCTTTTGAAGAGGTCGAGCAGTGGTGAGCATCGATGACTACCCTCCGCCGGATCTCTCCCACCTCCAGCCCTGGGCCCAGGCCATGGCCCGCCTGCCGGCGGAGGAACGGATCCGGCACATCCGGGCGGACCGCTGGATCGGCTACCCACGGGCCGTCCAGACCCTCACCCGGCTCGAAACACTCTATGACTGGCCCGGCAAACAACGCATGCCCAACCTCCTGCTGATCGGACCGACCAACAACGGCAAGTCAATGATCATCGAACGGTTCCGACGCCAGCACCCGCCACACTCCGCCGCGGACCAGGAACACATCCCCGTGCTGTGCGTCCAGATGCCCTCCGAACCGTCCATCCCGCGGTTCTACACGACCGTGCTGGCCGCGCTCGGTGCGCCCACGGGACCGCGCCGGCGCGTAGCTGACCTCGAACAGCTGACCCTCGCCGTGCTGCGCCGCGTCGGCGTGCGGGTCCTGGTGATTGACGAACTGCATAATGTGCTGGCCGGCCGGGCCGATGTCCGGCGCGAATTCCTGAACCTGCTGCGCTTCCTGGGAAACGAGCTGCGTATCCCGCTGGTGGGGGTCGGCACCCGCGAGGCCTATCTGGCCATCCGTTCCGATGACCAGCTCGAAAACCGGTTTGAGCCCATGACGCTGCCCTTGTGGGAGACCAATGCAGACCTCTCGTCCCTACTGGCCAGCTTCTCCTCCTCCTTCCCGTTGCGCATGCACTCGAATCTGGCGGCCGAGGACATGGCCCGCTACCTCCTCACCCGCAGTGAGGGAACCATCGGGGAGCTCGCATCGCTCCTGACGGAAGCGGCAGTTGCGGCGGTGGACAGCGGCGAGGAATCCATCAACCACCGGACGCTGACCCTCGCCGGCTACGACGGTCCCAGCGTCCGGCGCCGGAAGTTCGAACGCGAACTCAGATGAGACCCCCGGAACGCTGGCCCCTGCACCCGGCACCTGCAGAAACGGAATCGCTGTCCTCCTGGCTGCGGCGGATCGCCGCCGGGTACGGCCTGCACTCGTACGAGCTGCTCGAACACGGACTCGGCCACCGGGAACTCAGCGACCCCGAGCTGGATCTGGACCCGGCGACGCACCTGCTCGAAGAGCTCGCCAGGCGCACCGGTCTTGACCAACACCGCGTAGACGCTATGACCATGGCCGGATGGGTGCCTTGGCTCTTCGACAGCCTCATCCCTGCCCCCGGCGCCTACGAAACCTATGTGCACCAGCTCTCGGTGCTCCTGCCGCCCAAGCGGCGCAATATCTACGCCCCGCGGAAGTGGCTGCCGTGGCTCCCGGGCACCGGTGCGCGGCGGGGATGCCCGGACTGCCTGGAATCCAGCCCGACGGTACTGCTCTTCTGGCAACTGCCGGTCATGGCCAGCTGCCCGGTACACGGGCGCCGGCTCGAAACCTACGAAGGGCGTCCGGCGGACTACATTCTCTGGACCACCCCCGCCCACGACCAGCGGGCGCTTCCGGAGTCGTTGTCCCTCATGGACCGGCGCACCTGGCAGGCGATAACGACCGGTTCCGTTGACCTGCCCCGCTATCCGGTTCACGCCGGCATCTGGTTCCGGCTGCTGCGTACCCTCCTGGACGAACTCACCACAGCCCAAGGACGATATGGCCGGCAACTGGACGACGTGCGTCGTGTCTGGGAACACTGCGGGCACCCGTTCCGGGCCGGCCTCTTTTCGTGGCAACCGTTCGAGACCCTAAACTGGACCGCCCAGCAGCAGCTGCTCGAAGCAGCAGCCGCCGCAATGGAACTGATCGAAGCCGGCTCACTGACAGCCCTGGGAACCGCCGCCCACCTCCTGCGCCCCGAACCAAACCCCCCGATCAGCGACGGAACCCGGCCTGGCCGACCGACAGCCACCGCCGACGCGCAGAACAGGCCGACTCTGGAGGAGCTCTGGAAGCAGACAGTGGATTCACTGGACGCCGCCATTGCGGCAGCCAAAGCAGACCCGGTCGTCGCGAAGCAGCTCTTCGACGTCGCGCGATACGGGTGCCGAAGTGAAGAATCCGTGCGCGGTGTCCGGGAAACCTTCGCCGAGCTTCAGATACCCCTCGACTTCCTGTCACAAACAAAAGATCAGCAATCCTTTACATGACTTAGAATAAATAACGGGTTAAGTGACATCTTCAGATTCCTGCGACACTTGGAATCACGTTGTCACTTAAACGAACGTATAAATGACAGAGGAGAACTGCCGTGCTCGTCGGCTACATGCGTGTCTCGAAAGCGGACGGTGTCATTTTCAGAAGTGGTCTGCACTGAATGTCCGAAGTCCTCTGCACTGCGTGACTGCCAGCGCTGGCTCCTGTGTCGAGGGCAGCTACCTCCGGAGGCCGTTATGCCAGGAGCATGCTCCCTGTTTGCCCTTGCTCTGCGTTGTCGCACCGTCTGCGCAGTAACCAAAGTTTCCACCGGCTGTGCCGGGAATATCGAGGAGGTCGGCATTGACGGCAACATAGTTCGCTTGACCCCATTT
This sequence comes from Arthrobacter sp. MP_M4, assembly GCF_035984855.1. NCBI lineage: Bacteria > Bacillati > Actinomycetota > Actinomycetes > Micrococcales > Micrococcaceae > Arthrobacter > Arthrobacter sp. MP_M4. The sequence continues at coordinate 15,347 of NZ_JAXCHX010000028.1, read as the reverse complement.
GATCAGGGCCTGATTGAAGTCTCCGACGCGTTTTATGTCGTCAATGTCTCGCTGATGGAGAAGCTGTTTTAGGAGCAAGGACCATGTGAATCCGGCGGCCGAACTCATCTCGACACCGTTGGTGCAGCCATCTAGGGCCGCTCCTGCCCTGCCCCAGTCTGCCAAAGATTGCTGGTTCTTAGGATCCAGTCCATTGGCCTGCGTTGGTACCAGCAATCCTTCGGCTGTGATGGCGAAGTCCTTGCAAATTGCATCGTGTAGGCGATCCCACTCAGGCCTCGTGAGCGTAGTTCCGTTCACCCTGTATTGCCCGGAGATAGTTGTATATATATGTTCGGCGTCCGGAGTCGCAGGGCGGAGCGTAGGCCGTGGTGGCAGCTGTTTTGGTGAATAGGTCGACTGCACCGCGGAAGCAGCCGGCGTCGCCGAAAGATTTGGGCTGCAGGCTGCAATGCTCGCGGTGGCGAGAAGACACAGCACGGACGCCAGAACGCCCCTCGTATTCATAAATGCAGCGTACGACATGACCGGGATAACCACACGAAACGGCTCCTCGGGTTGCACGCCGTATCGTTTTGCCGCAGCCTCAGCCTCAGACCTCGGCCACCCCGTCTTGTTTGATTCCTACAACATCGCAAACGCCTTCCACAACCAAGGAAGTGGAACGACCTTGGGAGGCCATACAAAATTTGCGACGCGCCACGAAAATTCGTTCCACAACTATGTTCACTTCGGCGTCCCGGGCCGAGCGTGCAGGATAAGTATCGGTACAGTTGTCCCATGGATATTGGGTACGCCCGCGTCTCGACCGCGAAACAGGACCTCGACCGGCAGATCGACGCGCTGCGCGGCGAGGGGATCCCCGCCAAACATATCTACGTGGACAAGAAATCCGGATCCACCACGAACCGGCCCGGACTGCATGAAGCCCTCGACCAGGCCCGCGACGGGGACGTAATCGTGGTGCACACCCTGGACCGGTTGGGCCGTACCGTCCGGGACACGCTGAACCTCATCCACGACCTGGCAGGCCGCGGCGTCGGCGTCCGGAACCTGGCCGACCCGATCCGGGTCGATTCCGCCAATCCGGAGGATCCCATGTCGCAGCTGGCAGTGGTGATGCTCGCGCTCTTCGGCCAAATGGAACGAACCTATGCAATCGAACGCGCAGCTCACGCGCGTGCCGTTGCTGCTGCCAAGGGTAAAAAGATCGGTCGGCCCAGCGTGATCGATCCAGCGAAACTGGCCTACGCCGCACACCTTCGCGATCAGGAAAATCAGTCCATCTCCGAGATCGTCGAGGCCACCGGTATTACCCGCTCCAGCCTCTACCGCTACCTGCCGCCCCGTCCACCGGAAACGCTGACCGCCGAGACCCAGCCGAGCGCCTAAAATCCCGGACGGCGGTGGAGTTTCGTGCAGGCGACTTCGGACAGAATGACGGTTGGTGCACACGACTTCAGACAAAACGACGGTTGGTGCAGACGGCTTCGAACGCCTCGATGTCAGGAGTCCTCTGCACTCGCCCTATACTTCCGCGGGATCCGGTGCAGACGACTTCTGAAACTGACAGACGGCTCACAATCGACCGATCTGCAGCGTGATGCGCTCCTGGCCGCCGGCGTGGACGCGGACTGCCTGTATGAGGATCAAGCCTCCGGCAGGAAGGATGACCGGCCGCACCTGACCTCCTGCCTGAAGGCCCTGCGCCACGGCGACACCCTGGTGGTCTGGAAACTGGACCGGCTGGGCCGGGATCTGCGGCATCTGGTCAATATCGTCCACGAGCTCACCGAACGCGGCATCGGGCTCAAAGTCCTCACCGGCCAGGGCGCCGCCATCGACACCACCACGGCTTCCGGCAAACTGGTCTTTGGCATCTTCGCCGCCCTAGCCGAATTCGAACGTGAGCTCATCTCAGAACGCACCCTCGCCGGGCTCGCCTCAGCACGGGCACGTGGACGGAACGGCGGGCGTCCTTACAAGATGACTCCCGCGAAACTCCGGCTCGCTGTGGCGTCCATGGGAAAACCCGAAACCAAAATAAGCGATCTTTGTGCCGAACTTGGCATCACCCGCCAAACTCTGTACCGGCACGTGTCGCCCAGCGGGGAGTTGCGACCCGACGGCCAAAAACTACTTGCGCGGTAGACGCACAGGGGAGTTGCCCGTGTGGCAACGTCATTGAAAGGATCGACAACATACCGAGGCTAAGGGTGATGGTGCGTAATGGTCGCAGGCCCAATCAGGAGGCAGAAGCTTTGAAAAGGTTCTATGTTGCGTCGAGCTTCAGGAATATCGTCAACGTCCGGTACATCGCGCAAACCTTGGAAAGCAAGGGCTACGTCAACACGTACGACTGGACCCAGAACGCGTCGGCGCGCGATGCGGGTACAGCCACCCTCGGTGACCTGCGCTCCATCGGGCAGCATGAGAGAGATGCAGTGATAGGTGCCGACGTCGTCGTAATCCTGCTTCCAGGAGGGAAGGGCACGCATGTTGAGCTTGGCATCGCGATCGCTCAAGGCAGAAGGACAATCCTGTATTCGCCGGACGAAGTCATCAACAACCTTGAGGCCACCAGCACGTTCTACCACCTACCTGAGTTGGAGAAGTGCCACGGAACTCTAGATGACCTCTTAGCTATGATCGTCGGCCGAGAAGTGACCGTTGCCGCTGTCTGACTCGATTCGTGTCGCAGTGAAGGATCGGCATACGTCCACGACAGCGTTGTGCAGAGGACTTCTGACATCCTGTGCAGTCGGCTTCTGAAAATGACAAAATTTTCCCTGTCTTCCTGGGGTCGGATCCGGTGTCTTGAAAATCTATCCCTTATTGAGACCTCCAGACGGCCGTATAAGGCCCCCTCACCGGGCAATTTGGCGGGCGGGTCTTACGGGAATCTAGCAGCCCGGCATCGCGGATATTTCGACGAGTGCTGAGAAAGGCGGTGGGGCGGCCCGGTGGAAGACCGGCTTACGGGACGTCTTCCAAAGAGAGGCATGTATCGCGCTTCACCCGGTGTCACGAGAGATAGATTGACAATAGCCATAAAGCTAAGTAGATTAGCTACATGACTTCGACAATGCACACCAGATACCTCGACCGGCCCGCCCAAGGGAGAATCGCCTACGACGTGCACGGCACTGGGCCGCTCATCTTGCTCGTCCCCGGCATGGGAGAGTTGCGGTCGACCTACCGCTTCCTTGCGCCCGCCCTCGTTGCCGCCGGCTACACCGTCGCGATGACCGACCTCCGCGGCCACGGCGACAGTGACGCCGGCTTCAGCAGCTTCGGCGACGTGGACACCGCCGGCGACGTCACCGCTTTGCTGCGCGAGCTCGGGGAGCCCGCGGTTATCGTCGGTAACTCAATGGCCGCGGGCTCGGCCGTCATCGTCGCCGCGGAGCATCCCGAGCTCGTCTCGGGGCTAGTGCTCGTCGGACCATTCGTCCGCAACCCAGCCGTCAGCGCCATCAGGGCGCTGCTCTTCCGCGTCATAATGGCCCGCCCTTGGGCGGTCGCCGCATGGAAGGCCTACCTGCCCACGCTCAACTCCGGCACGAAGCCTGCCGATTTCACCGAGTACCGCGACCAGGCCGTCGCCAGCATGAAACGCCCCGGCTACGCCCGCGCCTTCAGCCTCACCACCCGCACGGACCACGCGCTGGCCGAGGCGAGCCTGCCCGCGGTCCACACGCCAACCCTCGTGGTGATGGGAGAAAAGGACCCCGACTTCAAGGACCCGCAGGACGAGGCCGAGTGGATCGCTGAGGCCCTGCGCGGCAACGTCGTCTTGGTGCCCGATGCCGGCCATTACCCGCACTCCCAACAGCCCGATCTCACCTCGGCTGCCGTTCTGCGCTTCCTCGCCGGCCTCAGCAACCGTGCCTAGAGCCGGCCTCGACTCGGCGATCGTGATCGAGCGCGCCGCCCAACTGCTTGACGCGCGACCGAACGACGCACTCAGCCTCGCTGCCCTCGCCGAAAGTCTCAACGTCAGGACGCCCTCTCTCTACAAACATGTCGATGGGCTCACGGGCCTACAGCACGGCATCATGCTCCGTGCCAAGACTGACCTCGGCCACGTCATGGGGCAGGCCGCTATCGGGCGCTCCCGAGACAGTGCCATCACTGGGATGTCATTGGCATACCGTGACTGGGCTCTAAAACATCCTGGGCAATACCCACTCACCGTGCGTGCCCCTGAGCCTGGTGACGATGATGATCAAGACGCATCCTCCGCTATCACCGACGTCGTATTCGCAGTTCTCGCGGGATACGACCTCCACAGCGATGACGCAGTCCACGCAACCAGATTCCTGCGATCCGCACTCCACGGCTTCGTTGCCCTGGAAACAAACGGCGCGTTCGGACTACCCGTTGACCTCGAACGTAGCTTCACCCGTCTCGTCGATAACGTCGTGACCGCCCTATCTGCCTGGACACGTTCTTGACCGCCGTCATGAGCGCTGCTCCAGGGCAGCAGATATCCCCGCCCTGCTGGCGCGCTGGCGAGAAACCGGCCGCCCCATCGTTTCCGTCCGCCACGACTCCGCCGCACCTCCTCACCCCTGCACCCGGACAACCCCGGCAACGAGTTCAAGGACATCATCACCGGCACCCCGGATCTCCTGGTGCGCTGACGAACCCGAATTCCGTTCGATGCACGATCTCTCGGCGGCGTGCCCCGCGCGAGGTTTCACATCGAGGCTCTGGCCCGCCACGTAATCTTCCTCCACAGTGACCTCCCATTCAGGAAAGCGGTCATGCTGTACCGCGGAGAGCCGAGTCTGTGCCCGCTGAAGGATCCCCATGCGGGACATGGGGATCGGCCGTGCAGACGACTTTGGACATTTCGTGCAGATGACTTCGGAAAATGACAGCTGCTGTCTGAATCAAGCTGGGACACAATCTGCCCCCACTCGAAGGCGCTGTCGACAAACACCAGCTGATTGATCCGGGCTCGGAAGCGCTCACGGGCCCGCGTCGGCAACCGGATCACTTGGGTAAAGGACGTCACGAGGTGCTCAAGACTATGCACACCAGCGATTGTTACCATTCGGCCCGTGGTGACCCCCATCCGCACGGCGTGGAAAGCGGCAAGAACGCCGAATGAATGCCCGACAACCGCGTCGAAATGACCATAGCGTGCTTCCAGTTCCCGGATGATGCCTGCCCATTCGACTACGTTGGAAGGTCCCTTCCCGGACGCCCCGTGGCCGGGAGCGTCAAACGAAACGAGCATGTGACCGTCCCTCACCAGTGCCTTCACAAGATGACTGAACCGGGACGCCCGGCTCCGCCAACCGTGCACAAGCAGAATAACCGAGTTACCGGTGCCCCAGGTGTACACCGTCACTGCCGTGCGGCCGAACACCACCTGCTCCACGGCGGCGGACTCGTGGACCTCTCGTTCTACGGCTCGGACGGAAGATGGCCTGCCAAGATGCCAAAACAGCACTGCCGCTAGGCGGGCAGCGATGTAAGGGCTTACTGCGTCCAACAACCGCATCGCTACGGGAACCATCCAGCCAGGCACGCTCATAACACCTCTCCTACTACATATGCGAACGTTCGTACAGTAACGTGTTCTCTGCCTGCTCCGCAATGCCGAAGAAAGGGAAGATTGCCGCGCCTGGGGCAGACGTACTACCTCGGCTGCAGGTCGACGAGTGATTCGAGCCGGTCCGGCAAGATCGGGGCCGCCCGAGAAGTAGTGGAGCGGTCTGTCGATGTTCTACCGGTGCTGCCGATCATGGTGACCGCGTCGAGCGAAAAATCCGATCCGGAGGAAAACCTACTTTGTGATTCCTCTCGCAGAGATAGGAGCTGGGCATCCATCGCCTGCGCTTCCAACGCCAACTTCAGCGGGTGGGGCCAGGCCTTCACCGATCCCCGCCTCGCGGCGGCCATCGTGGACAGGCTGACGTCCCGCGGCCACTCCATCAACACCGGAACCGATGCCTACCGCCTCAAAACCACCCGCCAAGTACGGAAAGGATAACCCCGGCCGCCCCGGCGGCCAGGCAGTAAAACCCTACCCGGGGTGGGGCCAAAACAAGCGACTAACCCGGGGCCAAATCAACTTGCTATTCCCAGCGAGCCTGACCCGCCAGGACCGCACCGTCGCCGGCTCACCTCGACAACCCGGGCGATCCACCCACTCGAAGGCCCCTCGTAAGACATCGGCACTCCACCTCCCGGTGAGACGCCGTCCGGGAGGTGGAGAGCGCCTCCAGCCGCGCGCGCTGAGAACCAGAGACCACCGAAGAAAGAGCAACATTCGTAATATGGTGGTTCTCATCTGCGGGTAGGTGGTTCGCGGGTTAGTGGGGGAGGAACGCCCTGCAACGCCGAGGCGGAATCAACGCCCGAGCACCGGGTGCAGATGCTCACTCTCAATCGCGATGCGGGCCTGCGCCGCAGCTGCCCGGAGGGCACGAGCAACCGGCGCGCCGCGCAGGGTCGCAGCCAGGAAACCGGCCATGAACGCATCGCCGGCACCGTTCGTGTCCACCACTTTGGCGGGAACTGCGTCAACCTCATGCTGCGTCCCGTCCTCTTCGAGCGCGATCGCCCCTGCCGCCCCGCGTGTGCACACTGCCAAGCGAGGGCCCCGCTCTAGGCAGGAGCGCATGAGCTCCCAGGGATCGTCCGTCCGGTCGTCATTCATGAACACGGCGTCGGCCGCACGCAGGAATGGCTCATGGAACGCCGACGATCCGTCGTAGTCGTGAAGATCCACCCACAGCGGTGACTGTCGGACTTTTTCGCGTTCCAGCAGGAGAACACCGAGTTCGCTCAGGTCAATCACGGTTAGATCCGCTGCCGCCATCACCGCCGCAGCAGCTTCGAGCTCATCTTCCGGTGGCGTGGAAGGGGTCGAAACATAAAGGGATACTCGGCCGCTCTCGGCCATGAGGTTGACGTGGCGCTCGGTGCGGTCAGATGCAATCGTTTCGACGGTAACGCCGGCCGCGATGAGGGCGCGGCGGACCCGCTCGCCATCGCCGTCCGTCCCAAGAGGCGAGCATAAGCGCACTCCGATGCCGAGATCCGCAAGGTGCAGAGCCTTGCCCGCCGAGGTGCCCCCGACAGTCTGCCAGGAGCGGCGCGCGAACTGCATGTGCGGGACAGGCTCCGGGAGGTGGTCAAGGACGATGAGGTGGTTCCACGAAGCGGGGCCGCAGACAGCGACCGTCGGAGAAACAGACATGGTCCTATCCAAGCATGGTCAGGGACCTGGTTGGCCAGAGACACCTCCCTGACGAGCGCAATTTCCGCGCGGTACCAGCCGAAGCGTTTCCTGCTGAGGCATGCTGGCCGGCGATCTTTCCGCGACGAATCTCACGCGGGCGTCAGCAGCAGGCCTGATTTTCGGTTGTTGACGAGGTGCGCCAGAATTCCCGGAGGGTTAGAAAGCGCCAAGTCCTCAGAACCCTCAGGCCATCCCGGATGTCCCAGCCTGCCCCGGAGCTGGCGGCCCGCTCCCCGCGTAGCTGCTTGACGAGATGTTCACGCTCTTGGTGCTGCAGCTTCAGCCATTCCTCGGGCGGAATATAGTTCACGGAAATGTCCTTTCAAAAGGCCCCGAGGGCACTAAATATCGATATGCATCAATATTTAGAGTTTCGCAGATATATCGAAGTTCGTCAATGTGCCCTTCGTCCGGCATGAACATGCGGAGCACTAGAAGGCCTTCACGCGTCGAAGTGGCCACCAGGGCGCTCGGGAGCTTGCTCGATGGATAGCTCAGTCGTTTCGCCGTTGGAGAACGAGAAGGCGAAGGCGGTGCGCAGTGGCCCCGGTTCCGGCAGATCGCCAACATTGGATACATATCCCAGGAGAAGGGAACGCGCGGAATGGCAGTATATGGTTAATATATGTCATTTCTGCCATTTTGATTCAGGCGGCCAATCGTTAGCGTAGGGGACATGACATCTTCAATCGACCTGCCGTCCACCCCGGTCGCCCGCGCGGCATTCGCTGTAGTACAGGCTTCGGAGAGTCCCTCGGTAGCCAATCACAGCATTCGGAGCTTCCTGTTTGCTGAACTTCTCGCGAAGCACGAGGGCGCACAGAACGATGCGGCATATGACCGGGGCCTTCTCTTCGCGGCCTGCATCATGCATGACCTGGGTACCGGCACCAAGGCACCCGGCGAGGAACGGTTTGAGGTGGAGGGCGCCGATCTGGCTGCCGAAATCCTAACCCGGCATGGTGTGGCGGCGGGGGACGTTGACCGGGTCTGGGAAGCGATCGCCTTGCACAGTTCACCGGGCATCGCCGAGCGTCGAGGACTTCTCGCCTACCTGACAACGGAGGGGATCGGGATCGACTTTGGCCACAAGGCCGACGTCGTCATGTCACAGGAGCAACGCATCCACGCAGAGTACCCGCGGCTGGACATGGTCAAGTCGCTCACTGACTCGATCGTCACTCACGCCGCCCGTTCGGCCGCCGCCGCGCCGCGCTACTCGCTGCCGGGCGAGCTTGCCCGCGAAAGAAAAGAACAAGGTGTCAGCGCCATGGAACTGGCCGCGTCTTCCTCCGTGTGGGGATGCTGACCGCCAGCAGCGAACGTACGCGGGGCGAACTTACGGCTATTAGAATCCACTTCTACTTCGGCCGACGATAAGGCGGGCCGGCAGCGTTTCACTGTGTCCGGTGGCACGCCACCGGACACAGTGAAACGCTAACGGCTTATCACGGCTGAACTTTCGATTGAGTGGATGACGAGGATAACTTTTCGCCCGGGATTCAGTGAGGCCGTCAGATGGGGCGCTCCCAGAGGACGACGACGCCGCTAAGTTTGTCGGATCGGTAAGGCTTCCGTTCGTCCGCGGCGCGCGTCCAAGTGACGAAAATTCTGCCCAGGGAGCAACCGCTGTGGCCCAGCCGGAACCCACTGCAACCTCTGACCCACCGAGCTAGGGCTTCTCGTTCGGCACCCTGTTGGATGACGGTGCAGCAGTCTATGTTCGGCACCCGGGTCAATATGGTCAAGAACTCCCTAATCGGGCACGGAACCACCGAGGTCGTCATCACCGACCTGTATGTGATTGCCACGAGCGGCAAGAACGTATACCTCGGCCTGGTGTTATCCGTCGCGTTATTTGACGGTGTGGCCGTCTTGTCCGGTGACGATGGGCCGGGTATGGAAATGCCCCGCCGGTGGTTTCCGGCGGGGCGTTGATCGTTATGGTGACGTGGCGGTCGTGATCGGTGACGTCGGCGTCAGAGGGGGTTACTCGCTGTTTTCGGTGATCGCGGATTGGGCTGCGCCGAGGTCCACGATGGACTTGTTGCTGGCGTAGGTAGCGATCAGGGAGGCCACGGCGAGGTTGTTCACGGCCCGCGGGTATCCCCTTGATGCCTGGTGGATCGCGGTGGTCGCGTCGTCGGAGAACAGCGGGTCGGAGCGGCCGGCGTATTTGAGGTGCTGACGGATGTAGTCGGTGGTGTCGGCTGGTCCCATTCCGGTGATCGTGTAGCGGGTGGAGATCCTTTGGTCCAGGGCTGCCAGGACGGCGAGTTTGAGTCGGCGGCGCAGGGTGGGCTGGCCGATGAGCAGCAGCGCGAAGTGCGATCCGGTATCCATTTCGGTGTTTGTGAGCATCCGCAGGGCTTCCAGGTCGGTGTTGCTGAGCAGGTGTGCTTCGTCGATGACGACCACGGGCGGGCGGGAGCGTTCGTCGAGTTCCCCGGCGAGCAGGGACGCGGTCTGGGATGCCAGGACACCGGAGTAGAACACGGGTTGGCCGCCGAGTGCGGTGACGATCGCGGTGTGGATCCCGCGCATGGTGATCGTTGGGTCCGCGATGTAGATGACCTGGTGCCGGGAGGGTTCGAGTTGGTGCAGTGCGGCCCGGACGGCGACGGTTTTCCCGGCGCCGACTTCCCCGGTGATGACTCCGAGCTGGCGTTGGGAGACGCACCAGTTGATCCGGGCGATCGCTTCGCGGTGGGAGGGGTGGGCGTGCAGGGCCTGGGGCGGGACGTCCCGGCCGAAGGGCATTTTCGTGAAACCGTAATGCGTCTGCAGGGTTGCAATACTCATCGGCTCAGTTCCTTCTCTGTTCCGGCGGTCCGGGCGGTGTAGGTATTGGTGGTGTTGGCGGCGATTTTGTCGAAGCTGATCGGCGCCCCGGCCATGGTGTCTTTATGTCGGTCCGCGACCAGGCGCAGGTAGTCGATCCCGGAGGAGGCGTTGACGGCGCCGGTATCGGCGTCGGCGGCGGCTTTGGCCGCTTTGTGGTGGACGTGGCGTCGGATCTGCAGCAGGACCGCTTCCCCGGCCGGGACTCCGCCGGCGGCTGTGACGGTGATGGGCCCGGTCAGGTCGAACGGGTCATAGATCAGCTCGACGCGTTTGCCGGCCAGCAGCGGGTCGACCTGGTAGGTGTTGGATTGCAGGGACACGGTCGCGGATTTCGTCACGGTCCGGTGCGCTGACCAGCGGAACGCTTCGGCGATGACGTCAGGGTCCCTCCGGTCCGGGCAGCGGTTGGCCCAGCCTGCTTCCCAGCGTGCCAGCGGTGTTTGCCCGGTCGTGGAGTGGACACTTTGGTGGTAGACCATCTCCACCCAGGAGATGAACAGCGCGTTCAGCTCCTCCAGCGAGGAGATAGCGGTCCCGGCCGTATCCGCCCCGGCGGTGCCGGCACCGCCGGTGGTGGCGGCGGGCGTGATGTTCTCTGTTTTGTTGGCGCCGGCGGGGGTGATTTCGGTGAGGAACTGCGAGGTCACGGTGTTGGTGGGGTCGGCCACGCGGCGAGGTGCCCTTGGTGGGGTCCTTTTCCGCGTGGCCTCCCTCCGAACCGGACGTGCCAGTTTCCCGGCATCCGGCTCTCCAATGATGTTGACGTGACGCTGATCCCGGTGTGTTACCGGTGGGCGAGTTCGTAACAGCTGCCGCAGACGATGAGTGTTTTTCGTCGTCGTGCGGCCATGATCTGTGCCCATTGCGGTGCGGTGTCGGACCGGTCGAGGTCGGCGAGGGCCTTGACGTGGTGCACCCGCACCCCGTCGCGGCTGCCGCAAATCTCACATACACCGTGCCGGAGCCTATCGATCAACTCCTTGTGCGGGTATGCCGTCCTGTAATCAGGCGGTCATTGATGACCGCCGTTTTCTGCCGTGCGAGTGGAAAACCGCCAAACCGTGCCACTAGTGGCTTCATGCCCTTGCGCTCGAGTGTGGCCTCGAAACAGGTCCGCAGGCCCTGGGATGTGGAGATTTTGGCTTTGTAGCGTGCCGCCATCTTCGATACCGAGGAGCCGTGTTTACCTGCCAGGGTTTTGAGCATGGAAGTTTCCATGACCCACCGCAGCCGGTGCATCTTGCGGATGTCACCGGCAAGCATGTAGTACTGGGCGATACCCCGATATTTGGCACCATAGTTGGCCACGATGCTGTAGTCATCGTGCCCGATCCATGCGGCCCGGCGTCCGGGTTTCCCCTTGGCCATATACGGGGCGGCAGCCGATTTGATCGCCTCGTCGGGGACGCCCAGCTGGATCTCACCGTTGACCGCACGGCGGCCATTGCGGTGGTACCGCTGATTGTGCCCGATTCGAATGTCATAGCCAAGGAATCGCGCCGCGCCCGTGCGGGCGTGGGTGACCAGTGTCTTTTCAGGGGAGAGTTCAAGCCTGAGTTCCTCACGCAGGAACACCCCCAGACGCTCCTTGATGGCCTCGGCTTCGGCCTTGGGCCCGGCGAACCCGAGAAGGTGGTCATCCGCATAACGGATATAGCGCAGACGCCGGTAGTCGGGATCTTGCGGATCCTGGCTGGGCAGGGCGTATTGACGGCGGCGAAGCTCCCGCACTGCGGAAGTCTCACCGCGCCGCCGCGCCCTAAGGATCTGTGCTTCCACCGACCGGTATGCGGGATTTCGTTTCCGCAACCGGCCCCGGGTGTAGTCCGGAATGAGTGTGTCCTCAACAAACTCGTCCAACTTATGCAGGTAGATATTTGATAGCACCGGCGAGGCGATACCGCCCTGGGGTGCGCCCGAAACCGTGGCACCCCACTTCCAGTCCTCCAAGTACCCGGCGGTCAGCATGCCGGATATGAGGGCCAGGAAACGCCCGTCATGAATCTTTTCCGACAAGATGCCGATCAGAACTTGATGATCGAGCGATCCAAAGCAGTCGGCAATATCTCCTTCGATGAACCACGTGGTCCCCTTCCACACATTGGCGACCTCCCGCAACGCGGTATGGCAGCCCCTGCGTGGCCGGAACCCGTGAGAGCGGTCGGAAAACGTCGGCTCGTAGTACGCCTCAAGGAGCAGGCGCACCACCTCGCCAACGAGTTTGTCCGACCACGTCGGCAGGCCCAGAGGGCGGGTCTTCCCATTCTTTTTGGGAATGAGAATCCGCCGTGAAGGCTTGAACCGGTAGCGTTCGTGACGCATGGCCTCAATGATGGCCCCGATCTTGCCCATAGACATGCCATCCACCGTTTCCGCTGTGACCCCCGGGGTCATCGCCCCCTTATTGGAGTAGATCCGCCCATAGGCCAACAGATAGAACTGCGGGTTGAACAATTGTCGATATAGCTCATTGCACGGCAAACCGCGTTTGCCGCGTTCACGCAAGATGCCCAGAACTGCTTCGGCGCTTTGCATTTCGCATACCTCATTTCTGCTGGTCACCTTTCACCATCTGGCCCCCTTCGCCCTGTGGACGGCTTTCCCGTCCCCCGTGGCCGGTCGTGACACCGGCGACTAATACGAGGCCTCCGTCACCATGGGGCTCGCGCCCGGTAGGTGATCCCACGTTCGTCGCTGCTATACGTATCGAGCATGATTTAGGCGCCCCATTCATCTCCTTAAAATGCCTTCATTGGGCATCGCTCCTGGTCCCGAAGGTTGCCGCAGTGTTTTTCCTCCCCTTGGCAGGACCGGCACCGGCAACGGGTGTCATTTCCGGTGGATGTGAACTTTCATCTTCTGGAGATTGGGATTCAAGCAATCAAGCCTTCGCCATGTCACGCGGGTCTTCCCGGCGCACCGTCCCTAACACCTGGGCACGGTCACCGGTTTTCTGGCATGCTCTGGTCCCCATCACCTTTCGGTATCCGGGTAAGCCATCAGACCCACAAACCTCCCTTCGAGTTTGTCCCGGCTGCACCGGGGATATAGCAGCGCGCCTCGTGGCGCACAAGAACCGCTCGATTTTGCCGCGGCCCTGGGGCCGGTAGGGCCTGGAATGCGTGAGCCGGATACCGAGACGGGCGCAGGTGCGGGCCAGGGATGCATCGACGAAGGCTGAGCCGTTGTCGACATAACAAATTCCCGGGATTCCGCGGGATTGCAGGGCCGGGCGCAGCGCGGCGGAGAGCCTGACGGAGTCCTCGGCGAACGCCCACCGGGCAGCTACGACGAGGCGGGAATGGTCATCCAGGAACGCGAACAAATACGTTCTCCGTCCGCCGATCCGGGGCCCGTGCAGTCCGTCGCCGACCCAGAGCTCGTTGGGGTAGTCCGCTTCGAACCTTCCGAAGACCTCCCTGACCCCGGTGGGGATATCCAGGGACCTGAAGTGGCGCAGCAGCGTTGATTCCGAGGGTGCGTCGCCGAGGGTATCGATCATGATCCGGCGCACCTGCGCGGCGGTGCGTGCCGGTTTTTCACGTTTGAGTGTCGCGGCCAGGGACAGGATCTGTTCCGGGGTGGCCATGCCCTGGGCGCGGGGTTTGGGGATGAGCCCGTCGAACCCGCCGGCACGCCAGGCGCGGATCCACCGGTCGATGGTGTCCTTGGATATCCGGATGGTCCCGCCGAACGGGCCCGGATGCTCCCGGGTGGCCAGGGCCCGCACCAGCGGGCCCCGCTGGCGGGTCGTGACGGACGCGTCGGCTGCTTCGCGGATGAGCTGGTAGCGGAACATCGCGATCTTCTCCGCCCGCTCTTTGCGGGCAAGTCCGTCACGGGAAGTGGTGTTTTGGGAGCCGGCCATACGGGGCTCTCCTCTCAACTGGGCAGTGGTTACACCTGCCCCGGATCAGGGCAGGTGTTCCCCACAGCGTGCCGGGCCGGCTCCTCCGGGCATAAGGGCGGGTTGGTGTTGGGCCTCTTTTCCCACCACGGCCGGCAGAACAGCCACCCGTTGCAGGCCGCGATCCCGGCCTGGACCCACGCCACCGTGACGAGCGCACCGAAACGCCCGCCCAGGACCCCGGCATAGGCCAGCAGGGCCGAGAGCGCCCGGCCGGCGTCACCGGCCGCGGGTCTGGGCCAGACCCCGGCGGCATCCGGAGCATCACGGAGGACCAGGGCCGTGAACATCCCGGTGATTTTCGGCGCGCACCGGCTGAAGTCCCGCAACCAGTCACGCACCGTCGAGGCCGGCCGGTCCAGCCAGGCGGCGATCACCCGGTGCCCCTGGCCTTTGGCCGTCTTGGCTTCGATAGCGGAGGCGATCACTTCGGCACCATCGGCCCGCCGGGCAGCCAAAGATACGGCCAGCAGCACATGCGTGGCCGCGCATCCGGCGCACCGGGCCCGGCGGGGATGATACCCAACCAGGTCCTGCCCGGCGCCGGTGCCATGGCGGATCTTACGGAATCTGGCCCAACCCCACGGCCGCAGTCCGCCGGCACACTTGGGACAGGCCAGCTGCCCGCCAAATAACTCCGACTCGACAACCTCAAGATCTTGTTTTACCGTGAGCATCAGCGCGGCCTTCCGCGTTAGAACGGTCCGGCGTGGAGCTTCGAAATTCTGACGCCGGACCGTTCGTTTAACCGGTCATCGTCACTCTGACGCCGCCGACCAGCTCAAATCAAGACTCTGCGGGGAAAACGGGTATCGTCACCGGCCACGACCGCGCCACCGTCAAACAATGCGACGCTCAACACCTGGTCCGCCGTGAAGGTGACACAGTATCCGGCGGCCGCTGGCTCTAACGCCCGACGAGTTGGCCGCAGCCGACGCATACGAGGTCGAAGCCTACGCCCGCCGCCGTGTGCCCACAGGAGCCCTCGGACAAGCCTGGTGCTACGTCTCCGCTGACCCTCTGGACGTGGCCGAACGCATGGCCCTGATCGACGACAGTATCGCCACGGGCGCTGCACCCTGGACGGCGACTGGGCCGCCCGGGTCGCCTCGAGACACATCGCCCGCGACGAGGAGAACAACCGGTTCTTCAACCTGTCCTGGCCCGGCGCCACCATGCTCGAGGTCCTGGACTCCGCCGAGGCCGAGGTGTCCGCCCGCCGCGCCGACACGGTCCTAGTTGTACTCAGCCAGCAGGTTGGTTACATCTGCTGATGGGTGGTCGTCCTCCGAGGGCTGCGTGGTTTCTGCGGTGGTTGTAGAAGTCTAGCCAGCC